>JAOABG010000029.1 GCA_026418475.1 bacterium
CATTTGTATTATCCATAAGTTATCTACCTCGTTAGGATTATTTAATTTGTTTTATAAATAAATTTTAAATATATGTGAAAAAAATGTTAAATTTAATTCATTATTTAAAAGTATTATTAAAGTTTATTATTTAAGTTTATATTTTTTTAACAATCTGTGGTGATATTGGTAGAGCTGCATAATTGGGTTGATTTAGTTCCTTGGTACGAAAGTTTTCATTATTGTCAATTATGTTGACTACTGTAATTTTAGGTTTTTTGATGGATTTCCTTGTTTTCTTTTTTTTGTAGGTTGTATATTCTGGAAATAGTTTGTCTAGTAGAAGTTTTATTACGAATATACCAACTATTAGTTCTATTATTTCAATTATGTAGTTTCTCAATTTTACCACCTTCCTTTCTAATATTAATATTGTTAATACTATAAAAAAATTCCTATGTTTGGGAGGGAAGATTTGTATTTTTAAAGAATAATAAGATTGAGCGGTAGTAGCTCAGTGGTAGAGCTCCTGCCTTCCAAGCAGGATGTCGCGGGTTCGAGTCCCGTCTACCGCTTACTTTCATATGCTCAACTTACTCCTAAGGAATAAAAGGCCAAAGGTTTTGTATACTCAGAGCACCAAATTGGCAGGTATTGTTACAAAGGATATTATAGAGGATCAAGGATATAGGTATTCCATAGAAATACAAGAGAAAACTGTTATCAACTCTTTTGATTATAATTCTGCTAAGCAGATAGCTAATCAAGTTAGAGAGGATACCATAGTGGTATCTACGATTGATTTATCTATATGGAATGAGTTAAATCCAAGTATGGAAAAAATTAATTTGGATAACCTAAATGATATTGATAGGATTAATTTTTTAGCATTTTTGGTGTTTTCTAATAAAAGTTTGAGAAAAGGGTTCGCCTCATCATTTTGGATAAACCTATTAAAATTGTTATCTAATAATTTTTTTGAAATATATTTTGTTTATAAAACTATTAATCAATTTTTGGGAGCTTATGATGAACGGATAAATATAAATAGAAGTTTTTTAAATTTAATTATGAATTATATTGAAGAGGCTTATCATGTTGAAGAGGGTTTTGATGTATATCCCTCTAAACAAGAGTTAAATAGGTTTTTGTACTTTTTGATTAATTCATCTGATTTTGATAATCCTTATAAAATATTTGATGAAGTGGATCTGTTAGATAGGATTTACCATAAGTATAAGATTTTGGCCGAGTTGTCTTCTAAGGATCTGAACAATTTGATAATTTTTAAAAATACATCTGTTATTGAAAAAATATTGGATATTTTTGATAATTATTTAGGGCAAATTGTTTATGTAACTTGTTTGAAGGTTTTTCCAGATTTCAATGATCAATCTATAATACAGAGAATTAGGTTGGACGATTTTTCTTCGATTTATCCCTTTTCTCTTATTTTTACTCTTTTGGACAAAAAAGTACTTGTTATAAGGATTAATGAATATTTTTTTGTTTTTGAAATTAAATCTATGAGATCGGAAAATATTGAAAATGTTAAGTCTGTTCTTAAGAGGTTTGGCATAGATTTTTCGTATCTTGATTTTATCCATTATTCTTCTAATGAAATTTACTCGGATTTTATAAGATTGATAATTCAGCTTTTGAAATCTGATGTGAGGTTAGCCTATAATATTCTGTCTACGCCTTTTTTAGCTTATGATTACGAGTACTATAACAATAAGGGATTTGTTTCTTTATTGGTTGATAATTTTGATGAGGCCAGGGAAAATTTTTTGAAATATTTGGAGATTAATCCTAATGACTTATTGGTCAATTATAATCTTGCTACCACTTATTGGTTCAATAAAGAATACAGTAAAGCAATAGAAATAATAAAAAAAATAATTGATATTAATTATCAAAAAAAGCTTTTTAGTGTTGTTATACCGGTATATCCTTTTCATAAGAAGTCTTTAATTTTTGATGTTGATGTAAAGACATTTTTGAAAATTGTTTTTGCCAATCTTTTATTTTTGAATAATGAAAGGGAAGAGGCTTTTAGGTTGATCTCAAAAATTTCTGATGATAAAGTTAAACATGATGAGAATTTGGTTAAGTTTTTGAACGAATGTAAGGAATTCATCTATGAGAATAGTGGTTCAGAGAGTAAGTAGCTCTTTCGTAAAAGTTAACGGTAATACCATAAGTTCTATTGGTTGTGGTTTAAATTTATTGGTTGGTTTTTCCAAAGCTGATTACCCTAATATTGTTGATGAGTTTGGTAAGCTGGTTGATAAAGTATTGAATTTGAGGATATTTGAGGATAAAGAAGGTAAGATGAATCTGTCCTTGGTTGATGTTGGTGGTGAAATTATTCTTGTTTCACAATTTACTTTGTATGGAGATTTGTCTCGAGGTAGGAGACCTTCTTTTGATAATGCTTTGGGATTTGATAAAGCCAGGGAGTTGTTTACTAAGTTGGAGGAGGAATTTAAGAAAAGGTGGAATAAAGTAAAAGTGGGAGAATTCGGAGCTCATATGGAAGTGGGCATTGTCAATGATGGACCGGTTACTTTTATTGTTGATTGGGGGTGAAAGATAAATGAAAAATGTTGATTTGTCAAATTCTGCTTTGGTTGTTATTGATATGCAGAATGACTTTTTGCCTGGTGGAAGTTTGGAGATACCCAATTCGGATACCATTATACCTGTTGTTAATGAATACATAAAATTTTTTGAAGGTATGGGGTTGACAGTTGTTTATACGAGGGATTGGCATCCAGAAAATCATATTTCTTTCAGGGAGAATGGAGGGAGATGGCCTAAACACTGTGTGCAAAATACCCGAGGTTCTGAATTTCATCCACATGTTTATTTACCAAAAAATTATCTTGTTATATCCAAAGCTTTTTATCCTGATCTTGAGGCTTACTCCGGTTTTCAAGATACTGAATTGAATCAGAAGTTACAGGAAATGGGAGTAAAAAATCTGTTTGTCTGTGGGGTTGCTACGGACTACTGTGTTCTTAATACTGTCTTAGATGCTATTAATTTGGGGTATAAAGTTTTCTTACTTATTGATGCTGTTAAAGGGGTGGATTTAAATCCCAATGATAGTGAGGATGCTGTTAAGAAAATGGTTAGTGCTGGTGCTGAACTATTGGTATTTGAAGAATTGCTCCAAACTATATGAAAATTTATAATACATTAACTGCTAAGATAGAAGATTTTGTACCTATAAAGCACCCTTTTGTAGGTATATATGCTTGTGGTCCTACTGTTTACGATTATCCTCATATTGGTAATTTGAGAACTTTTTGTTGTGTAGATTTTCTCAGAAGAATACTTGATTATTTTTCTTATGATGTTAAACTTGTTATTAATATAACCGATGTTGATGATAAGATAATAAAAGCTATCAATCAGAATGGAGTTTCTTTGAAAGAGTATACTTCTAAATATGAGGAATACTTTTTTAGTAGTATAAGCAAATTAAATATAAAGCCTGCTTGTTTTTATCCCCGTGCTACGGAACACATAAATGAAATGGTGGAAATTATTAAGTTATTGGAGCAAAAGGGTGTGGCTTATAGAACAGAAGACAATAGTATATATTTTTCTGTTTCAAGATTCAATGATTATGGAAAGTTAAGTAAGATAGATAAATCCAATTTGAAAAAAGGTGTTAGGGTTGATGTTGATCAATATGACAAGGAGGATCCTGTTGACTTTGCTCTCTGGAAATCTTATACTCAAAGTGATGGAGACGTATTTTGGGATGTGGAAATAGGTAAGGGTAGACCTGGGTGGCACATAGAATGTAGTGCAATGAATAGAAAATATCTGGGGCAACCGTTTGATATTCATGCTGGTGGGATAGATCTCATTTTCCCACATCATGAAAACGAAATAGCTCAGTCGGAATGTGCTTATGGAAAAACTCTTGCTAATTATTGGTTTCATGTTAACCATTTGATTGTTGAAGGTCAAAAAATGAGTAAATCACTTAATAACATTTTGACGATAAATGATATTTCTAATCCTTTTGCTCTCAGACTGCTTTATCTTCAAACTCATTATAGGAATAAGTTGAATTTTACTTTTGATGGTTTAAGGGCTGCTGAAAACGCTCTTAATTCTCTGGATGCTTTTGTTAAAACTTTGTTTGATATAAAGATGTATTATGAATTGGAAGATAATTTTGATGGTAATATTAATGATGAGATAGATAGGATGGGTAAGAGGTTTATTCATGGATTTGAAAGCTCTTTGTTAGACGATCTAAATACTCCTAAGGCTCTTTCTTACTTATTTGATTTGTCTGGAGAGTTTTTTGTTTTTATGAATAAAAATCCTAAAATAGTTAAATTTTCGGATGTTAATTATTTGATTGCTTTGATTGAAAAGGTTGATAGTGTTTTGGGATTGAATTTAACTGTTTTTACTCAATTACCTTCTGATATACAAGAATTGCTCAAAATAAGAAAGAAAGCAAAATTGGAAAAGGATTATACTACAGCTGATAATATAAGAGTAAGAATCCAAGAAATGGGTTATGTTGTTGAGGATACACCTTGGGGAACAAGGTGTAGAAGAAAATGAATATATCCCATCTTAATCCCAAAACTATACTTTTTTCTTTCAGTGAAGTGAAAAATTACGTTGATAGTGTTATAAATAGTGGTCAAAAGAGGATTATTGTTACTCTTAATACTGAGATGTTTGTTGATTCAATTTATGATAGTGAATTTAAGGAAATAATTGATAATTTTGCTGTTGTTTTGGAGTCTGTAGGGATATGTCATTTATTTTGGAAGAAAAACAGGGTTAAGGTTGAACCTATTAATGGTATAGATTTGGCTGAGAAGTTAATATCTGATGGTTACAGAGTTTTTATCTTGGGAGCTAAAAAGGAGAATTTAGATAGAGCTGTTCAAAATTTGAGTTCCTTATACTTGAGATCATCTATAGTTGGTTATCATCATGGTTATTTTGAGGATGATGCTTTTGTCATAGATCAAATTAACAGGGTTAGTCCATCTATTTTATTGGTTGGTATGGGCAGCCCGAGACAGGAAAAGTGGATATACAGGAATATGGATAGATTGAATTTCAATGTTGCTATTGGCATAGGTGGTAGTATTGATGTCTGGTCTGGTTTTGTTAGGAGGGCACCAGAGTTATTTAGAAAAGCTAAATTGGAGTGGATGTATAGAACTTTATCTGATTTTAGGAGGATTCCTCGTTTAAAGAAACTTATAAAATTTGCATTAATGACTGCTATGGGGAGGATATAATGGTAAGGGTAAAGAAAGACTCTGTTGGAATAGTTGGTTTGTCACGTAGTGGGTTGGGGTGTGCAAAACTCTATAATCACTTGGGTTTTAAGGTTAAAGGTTTTGATGACAATTATAATCTTACGATTCCTTCGGAATACGGTGTGTATTTTAATGATGTTTATTTAGGTAAGCAGCCCCAGTATGTTATTAATGAAATAAAGAACTATAAATTTTTAATTGTCAGTCCTGGAGTACCTTTTGACCATCCTATTATTCAATTTGCTAATTCTATGAAGGTTCCTGTTATTTCGGAAATAGAGGCAGCATACAGGACACTGAATCAAAATAAAATACTTATTGGTATTACGGGTACCAATGGTAAAAGTACAGTTTCTACGTTGATTTATGAGTTCATAAAACTGCATGATGATGGTGATGTTTATATAGGTGGTAACATAGGTTATCCTTTTTCTGAAATAGCTTACAATTGTATAGATAAAAAGGACCTAACTGTTGTATTGGAAATCAGTTCTTTTCAACTTAAAATGACTAATTATCTGAGAACTCAAGTGGCCGTGATTACAAATATAACTTCTGATCATCTTGATAGACATGGAAGTATTGAAGATTATGTGTGTTCCAAGTTGAAACTTTTTTACTTTCAATTGAAGAAAGATTATTGTGTTTTAAATATAGATGATTTAAATACCAACAGCTATCTTGATTTAGGTGCATTGAAATCCAACTTAAACTATTTTTCTAATCGTTCTTTGGATGTTGGTAAATTGAGTAGGGGTTTTTTAGGAGCTTTTTATAAGGATAATAATCTTTTTATTCAGAGTTTTGGAAAGGGACAGGTTCTTCTTAACTTAGATCTTGATAAAGTTAATAATCCCATTTTTAAGCAAGAGGGAATATATTTGGATAATCTTATACCTTCTCTTTTGGCTTCCTTTATATACATTAGACAGATAAAAAAGAAAGAATTTGATGTATATAAAATAATTGAGGTTCTCAATAATTTTGTTCCTTTGGAGTATAGGTTGAAACCTGTAAATATATGGGGTAAAATAGAATTTTTCAATGATAGTAAGGCTACTAATTTGGCTGCAACCAAATCAAGTGTTGAAACCGTTAAGAATTATTTTAACAAGAGGGGCATAAAAAAATATGGTATAATACTTCTTATGGGTGGTGTTCCAAAGTACTCTAATAAAGAAGATTTATGGAGAGAGATGGAGAATTTATCTGCTTACATGAGCGATGATCTCATAGGGGTTGTAAGTTTTGGTAAATATTCTGATGTGTTTATTAATCCTTTTGTGAAGCAGTCTTTAAAATATATGTATGCTTTTGGTGATTTTGAATCCGCTTTTTATAAGGCTGTTAGTTTGGGTTGCTCTGAACAGGATAATTTCGATAGGGTTGCTATTTTATTGGCTCCTGGTGGTGCCAGCTTTGACGAGTTTAAATCTGCTGAAGAAAGAGGAAAATGTTTTGAAAGGCTTGTTGAATCCTTTTTGTTACAAAAAAGCAAAGTATAATCTCCGCTAGGTGGGAGACAGCGGTATATAAATCCCACAGATTAACAGAATGTATAACAAGATAATTCTAATTGGCAGGGTTGTTAATGATCCCACCCTTAAATATAGTCAACATGGTAAGGCTGTTACCAGTTTTTCTTTGGCAGTTGATAAATCTCAGGATGAAACTGATTTCTTTGATATAGTTGCGTTTGATAAACAGGCTGAGGTTGCTTCTAAATATTTATCAAAGGGTAGATTGATAATGGTTGAAGGAAGATTGCAAACTAGAACATTTGAAACACAAGAAGGAACAAAAAGAAAAGTGTATGAAATTATTGTTGATTCTTTCAGGATGCTTGACAAAAGAGTGGATTCTGATAGGAAAGCAGATTATGACAAGAGAGCCGACTATGAAAAGAAGTCTGATTTTGAGAGAAAACATGAGGAAAGAAAACCTGAAAAGTATGAAAAGAAACCGTATAAAAGTTTTGACCAATTTGAAGAGGATGAAATAATTGAAGAGAAGACTAAATTTGGATCTTCAAAATCTAAATATGATCAACCTTTGCCTCATAAATCCAAATCTAAAAGGATTGAAGAAGAAGATTTTGATGATTTCTTCTTTGATGAAAATTAAAGGTTTTTGTTATATTTTGACCATAAAGTGGATAAGCAATTAAGTTCAGTTAATGTTTCACATATTGCCAGGTGTTATTGTTGGCATCTACATTGGAAGTATTTGATAAGTTGCTTGTAGCTGATCAATAAATAATGGAATTAATATGGGTTCCTTTTGAAATGTATAACCTATACTGCTTATCCTCATTCTCTTGTTCTTTTTAATGAGATCTTTCAAAGTATTTAATTCAATTTATATAATTGTTTTTCTTTTTGGGTTAGTTAGTTTTTTTGGTGATATTGTTTATGAGGGTGCTAAGTCTATTTTGGGCCAACACATGTTTTTCCTTGGCGCTTCCGCTTTTGCTATTGGTTTGGTAGGTGGTCTGGGAGAGTTTATGAGTTTTGCTTTTAGGATATTTTTTGGTTATTTGGCTGATATCAAAAAGTCACATTGGGTGATGGTTATTATTGGATATGGTCTGTTAATTTCGGTTTCTTTGATTTATTTTGCCAGTAGTTGGGAGATGGTGGCATTATTTTTATTATTAGAAAGGATTGGTAAAGCTATTAGAACCCCTTCAAGAGATTTTTTAGTATCTGTTGTATCTTCAAAAATTGGTATTGGTAAAACTTTTGGGATCCATGAATTTATTGATCAGCTTGGAGCAATTATTGGACCTGCTTTGTTGGGGTATATACTACTAATAAAAGGATATAGAGAAGCTTTTCTTTTTCTCTTTATTCCAGCATTTCTATGTTTATTGCTAATTTTTTATACGAAATTCATATATGATAAAAATGTTGGTGATTTTCCCAATCAGAATATAAGTAATGAACAGTTTGATTCCAATGGGTATTTTTATTTATATCTTTTATCTTCTTTTTTTATTGCTTTGGGGTATTCTGATTTTGTTATAATTGCTTACCATATGAAGGTTAACTCAATGATTTCGGATTCTTTTATACCATTAATCTATTCTTTAACTATGTTGGTTGATGCAATTTTTGCTTTGTTTTTTGGTATTTGGTATGATAGGTATGGTGTGAGGGTTATCCCGTTGGGGCTTTTGATAGCTATAATTTTCCCATTTTTAGTGTTTTCTAATTCTTGGGGTTTGTTGATTATGGGTGTTATTTTGTGGGGTATTGGTAAGGGACTCCAGGAATCGGTATTGAAGGCAGGGATAAGTAATTTCATTAAAATTAGTGGAAAATCGTTTGGTATGTTTTATTTTTTTTATGGTTTGGGGTGTTTTTTGGGAAATTCTGTTATTGGGTATTTGTATGAATTATCTGTATATTGGGTTATGATTTTTTCTTTTGTTTCTCAGCTAATTGCAGTGTTTATTTTATACCGTTTAATGAAGTAAAATGTTAGGTGCGATTTATGTTTGTTTGCCAGTATCCTTGTTTATCAGTTATTGTAAATTATTAAAGCGGGTTTTCTAAGTTTTGATTTTTAATCTGCTCTCCAATATCCTTTTATTGATGACGAATCTGCTACTGATGTTTCTGTAGCACCTGCTAGTTTATCCCAGAATCCATGTTTCTGTTGTACCTTTGCTACTACATCAAATGTACTGGAAATCATGTTTGAGAGTGTAGTTTTTACTATTGCTGTATGAGAAAAAAGGAAGGAAGTAGGCCCCATTTTAGTGAAAGGTCCCATTGTGATCTCTTTGGTTTTTGAAGTACCGTTTGGTAACTCAAAAGATACTTTTAGATCGACATCAGCTTTATATTCATCTTGCATATAAAAAACTACTTCTGCTGTTATATTATTGGTTATTATAACTTCATCTTGAAGTGGGATTTCTTTTTTTGCTTCTTCAACTGATTGGTATATTTTTGACGTTTTTGGATGCATAACTTCTATTTGGTTATTTAAAGATTTTATGTAGGTAGAAATTGAACTCATTATTTCACTCCTCCTTTATTGTTTATTAAGGACATTTTAATACTGTTAAAAAAAAATTAAAAATTGCACAATAATTTTTAATAAATTGTTAAATTTTAGAGGTTATTAATACTTTGTATAGAAGAAAATGTTAATGAATAGAAAGTTAATAAATTTTACGATATTTGTTGCAGCTTTCGGGTATTTTGTGGATATTTTTGACTTATCTCTCTTTGGTATCTTAAGGATTCAGAGTTTGAAAGATTTGGGATATGATGATCCTGCCAGAATCCAGAGTTTTCTTAACAGCTTAGGTATTTTGGGTGATTTTTTGAGAGGTATTGGGTTTAATGATTTTATGTCAATAGGTGCTCTGTTACTAAATATTCAAATGATAGGTATGTTGGTTGGTGGGTTGGTTTGGGGTATTTTGGGTGACAGGGTGGGAAGAAAGTTTATTTTATTTTCTTCAATTTTCATGTTTTCTGTAGGTAATTTTTTAAATGCTTTTGTGCAGGATGCTTTTTGGTATGCTGTTTTGAGATTTTTTGTTGGTATGGGTTTGGCTGGTGAGTTGGGAGCTGCGGTTACCCTTATCTCTGAGATAGTTGATAAGGAAAAGAGAGGATTTGCCAATGCTTTGATGGCTTCTTTTGGGTTGCTTGGTGCAGTGGTTGCATCATTGATATCCCACATTTTTGATTGGAGAACGATGTACATAATTGGAGCTGTACTTGGTTTTATCTTACTATTTTTCATTTCTAATACTGTTGAAAGTGATATATTTTCTAAGCAACAAAAGGATGTTTCCAAGGGAAACGTTATCTTGCTTTTTAATAGGCCAGAGAGATTAATGAGATATGTTCTTGTTTTTCTGTTGGGAGTTCCTATTTGGTTTGTTTTTTCTATACTGATTATTTTTTCTCCTGAGGTTGCCCAATCTATAGGTTTAAAAGATAAGATTGTGGCTGCTAATAGTATCATGTTGGCTTATTTAGGGGTATCTGCTGGAGACATGTTCGCTGGTATATTAACTCAAAAGTTCAGAAGTAGAAAAAAAGCAATCATATTTTTTTACTTTTTATCAGTTATTACTGTATTTTTGTACTTTTTTGTAAATTTTAATTTCTACACTTTTTATTTCTATAATTTTCTTTTGGGTTTTGCATCTGGTTATTGGATATTATTTTTGCTTGTTGGTGCTGAGAATTTTGGAACTAATATAAGGTCTACAGTTGTTAATACTTTGCCAAACTTCGTTAGGGGATCAGTTTTTGTTATAAGTTCGGTTTTTATCTATTTGAAATCTGTTATTGGTTTTGTTAGTTCTGCTATTTTGATGACCTGTTTATTTTTTGGTCTTTCTATGTTAGCTCTGATTTTTATAAAAGAGACTTTTGGTAGAGACTTGGATTTCACAGAAGAATAATGGTATCATCATATTTTGGGATTTCAATTATTTTTGGGGTATTTCAAGTAATTTCTTTGGAACTTGTTTTAGTTAGATTCTCTATTTTTTTGTATGACTTTTATTATTTTATTTTTGTGTTCATCTATATCAAACATTAGGTTTTCTATTGCTTCGTTTAGTGCTTTTCCCAAGGGTGTTTTTTCGAATGATGGTGACTCTATGTTTAATTTTTCCCAACCTTTCCAAGTCCAGTTTTTTGTAATTGGTTTTGATGATGAGTAGCTATTTTCAAATATTATTGCTCCATCACTTGTGAATCTTACATCACAGTCAAATCCTATACTTACTGTATTGGAGCCTATTTTAAATTTTGTTATTACTCCTCCTATTATTACTTCTGCTCCTTCGCTTTTAGCATTATTTATGGCTTCTGGGAGGTTATCATATGTTGAATTTTTATCAAATAAGAATGTATGATCACTGTAATTTTCAGACAGTTTTTTATGTATGTATTTAGCTAAGTATTTGCCACCACTTTTGGTAACTGCATCGCTAAATGTTATAACAGAAAAGGTAATATGTTCTTTTGCTGAAGAATATAGAATAAACATTAAATTAAAAAGGACTAATAAAACTATTATTACCCAGGTGTAATATTGTTTCATTGTCTTCACCCTCCTTATAATTTGTAGTATATATTATTCTTGATAGTTTTATTATTTCCCTTCTGAAGGTTATTATTTTTTCAGTTTAATTTTTTAGCTTCTGTAGTGTTTCTCTTTGTTTTTTTATATTTTCTTCCAATTTTTGAATATATTTTCTTTGTTTTTCTGAGGCTAGGATATACATTTCTACTATTTTTTCGTAATTTTTGTACTGTTGAAAGGATATGTATAGGTTATAGCTGTCGAAAGAGGTTTGCAGAGAGTAATCTAAGAGTGAAAGAAAATTTTTTATTTTTTCTCCGATGATTGTGTCTGGTAAGTTATTTATTGCTTTTTGTAGACCTTGGTAGATGGTTTCTATATTAATGTTTTCTGGGTTTTTTGATATTTCGTAAAACCAGTAATTGAATTCAGAATAGTTTTTGGTAAATTTGATTAGTTCAATTTGTTTTTCATATTCAGGGAATAGTTTTTTACTAAGATCAAGTGCTTTGTCTAATACTAAATTTAGGAGAGTATTATATGAATTATTGTATATATTTTTTCTGTATTTTTCAGCTTCTTCTACCCATTCTTCGTATTTTTTTACATTATATAATAATTCTTTGTTAACTTTATCAAGATTTTGTTTGGCTTTTTGTAAGTCTTGTTCCATTGACGATATATTTTGTTCTATTTGTTGTATTCTATTTTTATTATTTTGGTTGGGAGATTTCAAGAAAGTGTCTATTTCTTGCTCAACTTCTCTTTTAAGGTTTTTAAAGTCATTTTTTATTTGCAGGTTATCTATTGTGTGAGGTTGTTTTTTATCCTCTTCTGTGTTATGTATATATATTGTTTCAAAGTTGCTGAAATCAAAATTTTTATCAGAGTTTAAGTATTCATCCTTATATGTTTTTATTAGGATATTTATTTTTTTTAGAGAATCTACATGTGAAGGTTTATTATCTAGATTTTTTGATTCGTTTGATATTTGCTTTTGTATATTTTCCAATTGATTAATTGTTTCAAATGAAAAGGCGATGATTTCTGGTATTTTATTTGTATTTTTTATTTCTATTTTTTCTGATTTTATTTTTGTAGTTATTTTTTCAGGTAGTTCTACATTGTTAATGGCAGATTGAAAACTGAGTTCAGCTAGGTATCGGGATTTTTCTAAATTTCCGTTAATCGCTTCATTGACAGCCATTTCTGAAAGAACCAAAGCATTAATCAACGATTCTTTTACATTTTCTACTGGTTTATGGGATATATTAAAAGAATTTTTTATATTTGAAAAGTCTATTCCACCCCATGAAATGAGTAATATGGCTTTATCAAGTTCTTTGGGGGAGGAAATTAATCCTGTAGGTGTCCTTTTTATTTTTTCCGGAACTTCAAATTTATTAATATTATTGCTATATAAATCAATATTTATTCCATTTTTTTCGATGTAGTTTGCTAAAAATAGGACTTTTTGAAGCTCTATTAACCTGTGGATGTAAGGTATTTCTTTTCTCATGAGCTCGACATTTTGGTTGAGATAGTATTGGTATTCTTTTATTAGTTCCCATTCCACCTGTGTTGCTTGGTAGTCTGGAGTGACTTCTATTCTAATTTGGGAGTCACCAATTATTAGGAAATTTTTATTAATAACATAGGATTCTATTTTTTGAGGCTTAATTGTAAACATTAAGAATCCTCTATCGCTTAATTTTTCTAATGATTTTTTATGATATGCGAATTCGAAAAAGTCTTGAAATTGGGTATTCATTTTAAGGCTTTTGATTCCCAAATCTGATAGAAACAATATTTTAAAAATTTCTGTGTCTCTGCTCAGATTTTCTATTCTTGTTGTCATATAAATTGTTGGGATTTGAAAATAGTTTTCTGGATTTTGAATGGGTAAAAACTCGATTATGCTGTAGAAAAATTCCTTCATTATTTTAAGTTCTTTTTCATTAACAAATTTTACTATTTTGGTATCATCTAAATAGTTCTTGTCTATTGAATTTTGATAAGCATCATTTATGAGAGATTCAATTTGTTCTTGAGAAGTCTTTAATCCTTCAAGTATTTTTCTGTATAACATCTCTAATAATCGTTTGGAAAATTGTGAGTATTCTTTTTCTGTTAGGTTTCCTTTTTGGAGATATTGGTTTTTGAGATTATTATATTCTTCTTCTATTCCTAATACTTGTATTGCTTGTATTAAGTGTGTTGTATCGGAAGTTTTATTGAATAACCACAGAAAACATATTCCTATACCTATTTGTGGATCGTATCCTTCTGCTTCAAAACCGGCTGAATAAAGTTTGTAAAGGCTGTTAAATAAGTCGTAGATTTTTTCTTTAGTTGATAGGTCAAATTCATTTATCTGATAATCTATATATTTTTCTACATCTTCTTTTGTTAAATTGTGCTTTTTGAGATTGCTGTTTATAATTGAGACTGTTTTGGGGTTATTAGTTTTAAATGAGTCGATTATGATTTTTGTTATTGTTTTAAATGCGTTTTTAGGATCTTCTGTTTCATTCCTTAATTCTAGTTTTTCTGTCATTTCATTTTTATTAACTGGATCTATTGAAAGTAGGGGGTTGGGATATTTAAGTGCTTCTCCAAGTAAGTTATGATAGTTTATAGGTCCTGTTGTATAATCTGGGTTGTAATGACCAAAGAAAAAAACCTTATTGTTGAAAAAAAGAACCCCTTTTAGAATATTTATATCTCTAAAAGTTTGTTTTTGATAATTTATTTTTTCAGTGGCTATTTTTATATAATATTCGTCTGATGAGTAGTTATTAAAAGGATCTTCTTTTTGATTGTTTTCTTCATGATATTTTAAAATCACACCTAGGGGTTGATTAATATCAGTAAATTTACTAAAGTCGATTATCATCTGTTTAATTTCATTTTTTCTTATTAATTTGATTGTTACTATTTCTTGATTTTTCTGCGAGAGTTTTAATATACGTATGAAAATTTCTATTTTGTCGACTTTTTTATCGTTAATTTCTGTTATTATATCACCTTCTTTTATACCTACTTGTTCTGCTATTGAGTTTGGCATGATTTTATCAACGATTATTTGGGCAAAAGTTTTTGATATAATGATAAATAAGAATATAATAATAAAAATTTGTTCTTTCATTTTCATCTTTCTTTTTCAATATTTATTTTCTATAAATTTTTAGGGTTTCATTTTTGGGTTAATGTATGAAGGGTATGGTATTTGATTATAGAATTAGTATAAAGTAGAGCGCCCGTAGCTCAGCAGGATCAGAGCATGGGATTTCTAATCCCAGGGTCGCAGGTTCGAGTCCTGCCGGGCGCGAGATTCGTGCAAATCATACTGATAAAAAAAAATTGATAACCCGTGGATATATTATGAAGATTGATTTTTTATGTATTGGTGCTCATCCAGATGATTGTGAAATAGCAATGGGTGGGACTATTGCAAAAATGGTCAATCAAGGATATAAAGTGATGATTTTGGATTTGACAAACGGTGAACCAACTCCACGTGGTAGTGTGGAGAAAAGAATAAAGGAAGCTAAAAAAGCAGCTGAAATATTGGGGGTTAAAAGAATAACTCTTGATCTGAAAAATAGATTCCTCTTTGATAGCATAGAATCAAGATTTAAGGTTGCCTCAGTTATTAGAAAATACAAACCAGAAGTTATATTTTGCCATTTAGAAATAGATGCTCATCCTGATCATGTTCAGGCTTTCAATATTTCCTATGCTTCCAGATTTTACTCCAAATTAACAAAGGTTTCTTTGGATGGTGATAGTTGGTATCCGAAGAAGATAGTAAGGTTTTTTTCAAATCATCTGAGAATAAATATTACTCCTTCTTTTGTGGTTGATATAAGTGATTTTATTGAGAAGAAGGTTGAAGCCTGTAAATCTTATGAAAGCCAATTCTCTTCTTTTGATGTTGAAGAATATGTTAAAACATTTGCAAAGTATTGGGGATTATTGATAAGAAGTAAATATGCTGAGCCTTTCTTTAGTCATGAATTGATAAGTTTGGAGCCGTCGTTTTTGTTAGTTTGATTTTATTTTCTTCCCCAATTCCCAAGTATTTTATCCATCAGTTTATCAGCTCCAAAAGCAGCGATTGCTCCTCCTGCAATTGCTCCTACTACTGTTCCAACGCCTGGGACTACTGATCCTAGTGCTGCTCCTGTGGCTGCAGCCCCGAGCACTCCAGCTCCTGTGGACACTGCAGTTTCTATTGCTGCTCTTTTAACGGTTTTCCCTTCGTCTATTCTGCTTTTGAAATCAAACCCTGCTGCTGCCACAGCTACTATTGGTCCTGCTGCTTTTGAGATTCCTCTGAGTGCTGATTTTGCTGTTGACTCTGCTGCTTTTTTAGCTGTTTGTCTTATTCCTTGTGTTTCTATTGATTGTATTCCTTTCTTTATCACTTCTTTGGTGTTTCTGAGTGTTTCTTTGGAAGCAGCTTTTTTAAGACCTTCTTTGGCAAGTTTTATTGTTTCTATTTCTCCACTGCCTCTAATTTCTTCTATTGCTTTATCTTTTATGTTTCTTAAACCTTGTTTTAGTCCATCTCTTAGGGGATTCTGAACCTCTATATTTTTTATTTTGTCCTTTATTTTAGATGCGGTATTTTTTATAGATGATAGACTTGGTTTGGCATTTTCTATTGCTTCTTTTATTGCTCTTGTTTTTACTCTTTTGACTATATTTTTAGCTTTTTCTGGTATTTCTTGTGATTTTGATAAAATGGATTGTTTTGCTGTATTGGATGTTTCCTCTTTTATGTAGGTTGATAAAGAGTTATTTTCTTCTTCTTTTTTTGTTTGTTCTTTTCCTAATGCTTGCTCCCACTGTTGGGATAATTGTTGCTGTGTTTGTATTTTTTGTGATTTAGTGTTATTATTTAAGTTATGGTTTTGTATTGTATTTTTATTGGTTTTAGTATTGATATTTTCCTTTTTTATTTGAGAATTAGAGCTAATGTTATTGATTGTTGACATAATACCCTCCCTCGGATTTTTAAATTCCATAATATTATTTAGATTTTTTTTCTATGTTTGAAAGTTTATTTTTATATTTTTAACATTTTTTTTACAAAATGGAAGACTAAAATTTTGTGACACCTATATAATGAACGAGTTGAGGTATTGAGAAAAAGGTTTTATCATATTTGTTGTATACGTAGCATTTTATTTCATAGAAGAAGCAAAGTGATTTGTAGTTACCGAGTAATTGGTGTTCTATTACGTGAGTTTGTAAAACTATGTACATTTCTTTTTTGATATTTATTTCTTGTGTTGATGATGGGGTTATAATTATTATTTTTCTTGGATTTTTTAGGAATTTATAAGTATATTTGGGATTTTGTTGGTTACCTATGACTAGAGTTACCATGTTTGAATCTTGGATAATAG
>JAOABG010000002.1 GCA_026418475.1 bacterium
TTCTATTTTTTAATTCTCCAAATGATCCTAAAAATCCCCCAAGAACAATGCTTATAGGACGATGATCAGAGGCCAAAACAACCTCTGGCTTCTCTTTTTTATCAACAACATCATAAGTCCCCTGTATAACGAAATTTTTAACACTATCAGAAATTCTTATATAGTCAACTATACTCGGACCATGGTTAGCATAAATACCACCACCAGACATAGGCTGATAGTAGTGAGTCGGAACATCAATATCTTTTGATAACTTATCAACATTTCTAACATCAATAAACCCGTTTTTTTCAAAGATCTGGCTAACCTCAGAAAAAGGTAAATCATTATAATCGCCCAATATCACTGTAGGGATCTTACTTTTATTTACCAACTCTATAGTTCTCCTGGCTTCCTTTTTTCTTTGTTCCTGGGACTCTGGATTCATCTTAGCCTTGAAATGTACAGAAACAAATTTCATATCAAACCCAGGCATAATTTCAACAATAGCTTCAACAGGAGGCCTATAAAAAACATTCTCTTTCTCATTTATTGTATAGCTCTTTATTGGAAATCTTTTATCAACAAGCAATGCACAAGCTATACCTCTACCATCACTTTTACCAACTATAACATTGTACCTATCTTTTAAACCAGCCAAAACCAACACTTCCTTAACTATATTGATATTCTCCACTTCCTGCAAAGCAACAATGTCACTGTTAAGACTCTTCAAGATTTCTGCCAAAGCTTTCTTAGACTCTTCTGACTTGGGTGGCCCATCATCTTTAACAGGATCATCAAACTTGTCAAACAAATTCTCAACGTTATACGTGCTAACTTTTATGTTTAATATCATAATTTTTCTCCTTTTATTTTTTATAAAGTATTATTAACTTTTTAGAAATACCTATAAAACATTGTAAAAAAAATGTTAAAATGTGTTTAACTTTTTTTCTACAAAATTCTTTGAAAATTTTTCAAAACAAAAATGATTCTATCAACTATACCAGTTCCACCTAAAAAACTCCCAAATATGAAAATCCCCATCTTCTCTAATTCCTTTAAATAATACTTATTAGAAAGGTAAAAATCCAAATACTGGGAATCATAGTCAATAATGGAATTATTCCAAAAAACACTAAAGTAATCAATAACACTATTTTCAAAGTCATAACCCAAAAAACTGAAAAATTTACATAACTCATAAAAAACAGCAGAATAATCATTTGTTTTTGAAAAAACTCGCAGTACTTCTATTTCACTTTCATCATACCATTTCTTAGAAAAAAAAGTTATAGATTTAATCCAATCATTATTCCTGAATATTATTCCATTTGATTTTAAAGAAACAATCTTGTTTAAAATAAAAACATGAATCATAGAAGAGTGATAATTCAAAGAACTTAATTTCTGACATAATAACTCAATGTTCTTGCTATAAAAAGACATATCTTTTAAAAGAATAAGCATTTTATTAGCCTCCCCAGTAAATACAACTTTCTTACACTTATAACTATCATTAACAAAAAAATAACTTCCATCAAAAATTATCTTATGAATTTTTTCTTTAACTATCTTTTTATTTTTTGACAACTTCTTCACAATTGAACCTAATCCCAATGGACTGGTAAACATGGTAATAGGCCTATAAAATATCTCATTTTCAAATTTCTTTACAAAAGGATAAACAAATTTTAACATCAATCTTCTGGATTCAATACCAAAAACTGATTCAAAAATGGGGAATATCACCCTGTCAGAAAAAATTCTACCAAATCTCCTAATGGAATAATCATAAAGCGTCCAACCATCATATAGATCTTTTTCAAAAAAAAACTTGTTAAATAAAAATTTTGCTAAAAAACTGATTTTCTCCGACAACATCATAAAATCACCAAACATGAAATCACTAATATTAGAAGGAATAAAATAGATGTGGTTATTATCTGCAATATAAATCCTATTTCTCTTCATAATCTTTTTCTGTTCGAAAATATCAGAAAAATATCCCTCAATAAAATTCAATTTATCCTTATCAAAAATAATAGATTCTGGTCCAAGTTCAATAAAATATTCCCTACTTTTATATCTATAACACATAGTCTGAATCTTACCACCTATTTCATTTTCTTCAAAAATAAGCATTTCACGATTTGATATAAGGTTAGCTAAAACAAGACCAGTTATACCAGCACCTATTATGACAATATCTACTTCTTTATAACCCAAAGAATGGCACTCCTTGAAGGCTTATTTCTGCTTATTTCAACTTTTGAAGGTCTTATCTTCTTGAAAGTCAACCCACTTGATTTTATGAAATCCTTTATTACTTTACCTTCAAGAGAATGGTAAGATATAATAAGCAATAAAAAACTTCGTTTATAATTTTTAAAAAAATTTAGAAGATCCGTTAATTCCTCCAGCTCCCTGTTCACAAATATCCTCAAAGCCAAATATATCTTCTGAAGAGTATCCTTTAAAAACTTTGAACTAACAACTTTAGATATTGACTTGTTTAAATCATATGTGGTTCTTATTTCACTCCTTTTCCTATCAACAACTATGACACTAACGATCTTATAGACCAATCTCTTATTTTCAAAAACACGATAAAAAATATCGTATAACTCATCAAAACTAAATGTATTTATAACATCAAAAGCAGTAATTGGTTGACTTTTATCATACCTCATATCTAAAAATGTATCTCTATTGAAGCTAAAACCAGGCTGATTCTTTATCTGGTAATAAGATATACCCAAATCAGCCAAAACTATCAACATCTTCCCATTTAATTCCAAATTTTCAAAAAACTCTGAAAATGATACATTCAATACTTTTATATTTTCTCTATTTTCCAAAAGACTTGCTATTCTCTTCAGAGCTATCGCTATACTCTCTTTATCTTTATCCAGCAAAAAAATAGAGGAATTTTTACTCAAACAAGGGATGATTTCCGAACTATGTCCCCCAAGTCCTAAAGTACAATCAACAAAAACAATTTCATCCCAACTTTTCAGTTCATTCCTTATAACTTCAACAATCTCTCTGGATAAAACTGGAAAATGATACTCAACACTATTCATTTAATTACTCATAAATAACATTGATCTTCTTATTTTTCATAGGCAACTGTTGAACATACTTCACTTCTACTTTCAATAGATTCTCTTCTATACCCTCTTTGAGTTGCCAATTAACCAATTTTAGCTTCTCTATAATTTCCACTTTGCTCATCTTTTTACACTCTTCATCATTTTTTATGAGGATCGTTATCAAATTCTTACTCCTATTTATCTTCAATGAAATTTGGAACGGATAAAGAGCTTTGGCAAAGTCTTGATAATAAAAATCATAACTTGCCAACCTTATCCAATCATCAAATCTACCCATAAGTTGTATGGCCGGTTTATCGCATGAACACTTGGGATCTATCCACATAGCCAAATCACCAGTCTTATACCTTATAATAGGACATAAATATCTATCAAGATTGGTAACTACCACTTCTCCAACTTTCCCTTTCTCATCTAAAACAATTTCATTTTCTATATCTACTATTTCAACAAACTGATGTTCAGTGAATATATGATGTTGATTTAAATCCAGCATATCACATTGATAAGCAATAATATCAGCATCCACACTGGCATAACCACCAGATTTTATAAGTTTACAACCAATATTTCTGAGAAAATCTATTTGGTTTTCCAGAAAGTTCTCACCAGCATAGTATACCTTGTTTAAAAAATCAGTTTTTTCAGAAACAACCTGAATTATTTGAGTAGGAAGTCCAACAACACAATTCGGTCTAAAATACTCAAGATAATCCTTTATTAGTTCAATCGATGTTGTCCCAGAAATAGGTAATATCGTGCATCCCAATTTTTCAAGAGCTTTATTGACCGAAATAAATGAAGCCCACATATTACCAGCCATGAAAAGATTTGCAACAACATCACTGTCTATTATACTGTCATAACACTTTGATAAATAAAATGACACCAACTCAAACTCATCAAAAGTATATGCAATATACTTTGGCTTACCAGTGGTACCACCAGTACTAAAAATATAACCAATCTTTAAATTCTTACTAACCAAACTCTTGGTTCCTGACAAACCAAACTCGTATATATCCCAACGAGTTAAAAATGGAATCTCAGAATAATTACCTGATTCCAAATAAACTTTCCTCAAAATTTCTGAATAAAAATCATTATTTTCTATGAGAAACTCAACCAATTTCCAAAACTTTTCATTCATATCTCAGTGGTAAAG
Source organism: bacterium (assembly GCA_026418475.1). Classification (GTDB taxonomy): domain Bacteria; phylum DRYD01; class DRYD01; order DRYD01; family DRYD01; genus DRYD01. The sequence continues at coordinate 4,264 of JAOABG010000002.1, forward strand.
CTTATGAACAACATTAATTTTATATATTCCCGTTATAAACACTGAAACCCAAAAAATAACAAAAACTAAGAAAAAAGCCAAATAATAATAAAAACCCCTATTAAACATAAATAATACATTCAATATCAATTTAACTATTTTATAAACGTAAAATATAATAGCAAAAACTGTTAAATACAGTAAATAAGAAATAGATACAAAAGTGATGGTAAATAAAAGAGAGCAATAAATTTCTAACATAAGTGGCTTATAAAAATACTCATTCCTCTTAAAATGATAAGATATATTCGATGGTTTGAAAAGAAAAAATTCCACATACTGAAAAACTATACCCAAAAAGAAACCCAAATAAAAACCCGTAAAATACCTTATTAAATTATTCGTTTCTCTCCAACCCGCATAAGAACTAACGCCATCAAGTCCAAAAATTAACAAATGTACGAAAAACAATATGGCAATTGGAATAATAGGCAACCTAAACCCACTTTTATTATAGAAATATAAAGTATAAGAAAGAAGGAACCCCAAGTAAGTACCAGTATCTCTTGAACATACAAAAAACTGATAACCATCAAAGCTCTGAAAACTCCTTTCTGTTATCTGATGACAAAAAGGAGAAAATATAGTAAAAAAGAAATCATAAATCTTTTCCATACCTTAAGATTGATTTCTATAGCTTCCAAAAGCAACCTCCACATAAATTATTTAACAATAGCAGAAAAGTTTTTACATTTTTTACAAAAAGATAGTTTTCCACAAAATTGAAATACTTATTAATAAAACAAGGAGGTGATTTAAATGTCAGAAATAAACTCAGTAGGTTCTGGAGCATCAAGTGTAAGTCATGCATCAAGTAGTGCTCCATCACAAGCAAGCAGCTCGTCAGCACAAGAAACTTCTGGAGCCAGTGAAAGTAGAAACCAAACAGAAACAAGAGAAAACAATGAAAACTTAAAAGATAAAGATAAAACAGAAAAAAATGATGATAAGAAGAAGCTCCAAGAAGAAGTAGAAAAATTGAAAAAGGAATTAGAAGAACTAAAAAAACAACTCCAAAATCAACCCAAAAGTAGCGGAGGAAACTGCGGAAAGCCAAGCCAGCAAGCACAACAAGCACAAAACAATCCCAATCAGAACCCAAATGATCCAAACCAATTAATAATCCAAGACATATTAATGGTTCTACAAGCTCTCCAAAACGGCGGGCAAGGACTACAACAAGCAGTCCAAAAACTACAACAAGACTACATGATGGTTAAATCCATGAACTTACCCCTTAAACCTGAAGTAGAACAAATGGCTCAACAAATACTTCAACAATATGGCGGGCAAGCAGGAGCTGGAGCAGGTCTTGCTCAGGGATTAAATCCAGCACAGGCCGTTAATCCACTAGGCCAATTAGCAGGAGCAAATATAGGGCAAGCTTTTGGAGCTCAAGGAAATCAACAACCACTAATATAAAGCTATCATAGATAACAATAACATTAATAATATAGGGGAGATTCAATCTCCCCTATATTATTTTTTCTAATTTGTCCATCTTGTTTAAATCTGAATACCTCAAAACCAAACACTTTGAATAGTTAGAGAAAGGACTCCATCTAACTATCCTATGTTCAAATCCCTTGTCAGGAAAAAAAGAAACAACATAAGGAACATTCAAAAAAGCAGCTAAGTGAACAGGACCAGTATCAAAACCAACAAATAAAAAACTATCAAAACACAAGTCTATATAATCATCTATATTATCTATAAATATTTTTTCTGTTTTAGATGAGAAATTATCCAAATATTTTTTTTCGTAAGGCCCAAAGGCAACCACCAAATCACCTTTAGATTTTAAATAATCAACCAATCTATAATAGTCATTAAAAGTAGCACCAAATTGTAAAGACTTGTAAGTAAAATGTAAAACCACTTTTCTCCTTTGCAAAACATCCTTTTTAACAAAATAAACCTCATAATTGTATAGTTCCAAAATTTTTTTATCGTTTAATGATAAATAATCTATATTGAAATTTAAAAGTTTAAAGGAATTCAAAACAAAATTGAAAGTATTGAGTATATCATGCCCCTTGAAGATTTTTTCAAAATCAACAAAAAAATATTTATTTCCCAGGAACAATTTCAAAATTTTAAAAACCAACTTAGAGGAATAAGAAGAAATGAATTTGTAATCTGAGTTTAAACTCAAAATAGTTTTCAAGTGTCCAAATGATCTAACCCTTCCCCAAGGTCCCAAAAATAGCGCAACATCAAAATAATTATCACTTAATTGATGAATATTTTTTACATTAACAGCTGATAATCTTTCTTCCCTTATTACATTACTTACTAAGTTATCATGATTTGTAACCCAAAATATTTTTTTGAGATCTTTAACATAGTTCAAAAGAAAAGCAACAGTAGGTATTGTAAACAATGTATCACCAAGCCCATCATCCCTGTAAAATAATATTTTCATTTCCTTTAAATCTTTCTAATTCTTTTAATTCTTCGGTCATCATTATTTCAATCAATTTATCAAATTTCACTTTTGGTTCCCATCCCAAAATATTCTTAGCTTTGGAGTAGTCACCAATAAGAAAGTCAACTTCAGAAGGTCTATAGTATTGCTTATTGGTATCTACTCTGATATTGCCATTTTTATCTAACGCTACAAACCTTCCATCTTTTTCTTCCCACCTTAAATGAATATCAACAAAAGAAAAAGCTTTTTCAATTAATTCCATAACACTATGTGATTCTCCAGTGGCTAAAACAAAATCTTCAGGAACATTGTGATTCATCATGAGATACATTCCATAAACATACTCAGGAGCATATCCCCAATCACGCTTAGCTTCTATATTACCAATTTCCAATTTTTCTAATAACCCCATCTTTATCCTTGAAACACCATTAACAACTTTTTTGGTCACAAATTCAATAGCCCTCAACGGAGATTCATGATTAAACAAAATACCACACACATTAAACATATCATATGCTTCCCTATAATTCACAGTTATCCAGTGTGCAAACAACTTGGAAACCCCGTAAGGACTACGAGGATAAAAAGGTGTGGTCTCTTTTTGAGGTATCTCTCTAACCTTACCAAACAATTCAGAAGTTGAAGCCTGATAAAACTTGGTATCCTTAGAAAACATCCTGATGGCTTCCAAAATTCTTAAAACACCCAAAGAATTAACATTCGAAGTAAGAATTGGCTGCTTAAAAGAAGCATGTACAAAACTCTGAGCCGCAAGATTATAAATTTGATCAAATTTGTGTTCTCTTATAACTTCAGCAACATTACTATCCTCAAGTAAATCCATATATATTATTTTCACTTTATCTTTTATTTTGAGTTTTTCAAGTCTCCAATATGAGGCATCAGAACTTCTCCTATCCGCACCGTAAACTTCATATCCCTCTTCCAAAAGAAGTTTTGCCAAATAAGCACCATCCTGCCCCCTAATTCCTGTGATCAAAACCTTTTTCATAAATCCTCCTAAACAGATATTTTATCCTTAATAGATTTGACATATTCAAAAGCCCTAATAGCAGCAATAGCACCATCAGAAGCAGAAGTAACCAACTGCTTTTCGCTCCCACTTCTCACATCCCCTGCAGCAAAAATTCCATCTGTTCTGGTTCTCATATGCTCATCTGTTATTATAAACCCATACTCATCCAAATCCACAAGATCCCTATAAATACCTGTCTTCGTTTCAAATCCAATAAAAATGAAAATTCCATCCACAAATAGTTCCGATATTTCCCCAGTTTTTACATTTCTAATAACCAAGTGATCAACCTTATTGTTACCTTTAATTTCCTCAACAATAGTATTCCAAATTATTTCAACATTAGGTAATCCCAAGACTTTATCTTGAAGATACTTGAATCCCCTAAATTCGTCTCTTCTGTGTATCAAGAAAACTTTTTTAGCAATATTAGCCAAATATGGGGTTTCCTGTAAAGCACTGTTTCCTCCACCAACAACTGCCAGAACTTTTCCTTTAAAAAATGGCCCATCACAAAGAGCACAATAGGAAACGCCTCTACCAGCAAATTCCTGCTCGCCAGGAACATTCAACTTCTTATGTGTCATCCCGGCTGTTATTATTAAACTTAAAGACTTATAAACTCCATTGGATGTGGTTATATTTATCGATACACCTTCAGTTTTTATCTGTTCAACTTCTTCAAGAGTATTTATTTTGGCTCCAGCAATTTGAGCCTGCTTGGTCATAATATCAGCTATCTGAGGCCCAGATATACTTATATATCCCGGATAATTCTCTATTTCATTTGTCAAAAGCAATTGTCCTCCAGGTAACTGCTTCTCAAATACAATAACACTAAGTCCCAACCTTGCAGCATACATAGCAGCAGTCAGTCCTGCTGCCCCAGCACCAACTATAGCACAATCGTACATACTTTCTCACCCCTTCCATTATTAAAAACTAAAGCAGCTTAATAAAGACAAGAGTTATATCATCAGGAGGATTAGATAAAGGACTAGAACTGAATTTCATAACCTCAACATAAACTCTATCAGTTAAATCCTTAACATTTTGAGTTGTTGTAGAAACATTCTTAATTAAGTCCAAAAGTCTATTTCTACCAAAACTCTCTGAATTCTCATTCTTTATATCAACCACTCCATCGGTATACAAAAACAAAATATCTCCCTCATCCAACTCATAACTGGATATTTTATACTCATAGTATTCATCTATACATAAAGGAATATCTTTTGTTGAAAGAACATCTATCTGGCCATTTTTCTTGATAATAAATAGAGGTTCATGACCAGCTGTCAAGTATTGACAATACACTTTACCTTTTTGACGATATATATTAATAGCAAGCATCGTTATAAACGTATTATCAGACACTGTAACAGAAAGGATTTTATTGAGCTCGTTTACAGCAACCTGAAAATCATCCAATGAATGAAACAAAGACTTAGCAGCAAATTTAGCCTGTGCAGTATATATTGCAGATTTAGCACCCTTACCAGAAACATCTGCAACTATAACAATCAGGTTATCCTTTTTGTCTATAAGTTCAACCCAATCAGCAGTTATCTCCCTGGAAGCAACATGTTTATAGTTGAAATCTATCCCTTTTTTATGTAAATTTCTCTTATCTATTCGCGTGATAAGAGACTGCCTTATTATGTTCGACACTTCAACCTGTTCCTGCATTATCATGGAATTTTTCAGAGGAGTAGCCAAAGCATAAGGAATATTAGTTAATATCCACATTAACGTATCATTAATATTATCTCTCGTAAACCCCATTATTATATATCCCAAAACCTCCCTCAGATAAACAATTGGAATAACAAATACCTGTCTAACATCATTAGTTAATTTTGAAATCTCACTCCATATCTTTTTATAGTTCTTATCAATAAGTACATTTTTCTGGTTTATATGAACCACATTAGTACCAATAAAACCCAGAGTTTTTATGAGCAAACTGTAATCTATATTCAATTCTTTTGGCTTAGTGTATATGAACTCAAAACTATGATATCTTTTTACAGTAAAAAGGAAAATCTCAGGTTTGAGCAACTCCTCTAAAAATTCACGAGCATTCATAACAACATTATAAGGATCCAAAACAGATGTAACAATCCTCAAAAAATTATATAGTATATCCGTGGCTTTGAGCCTTTCCTCTAAAAAAGAATAAATAGAAGCATTCTCAAAAAATATACTGAAATGATTCGCTAAACTGTACAGTAAATCAATGTACTCCTGTTCAAACCTATTAGACAAACTAAAAACAAGAAGAACCGGCTGTAAATCAGAAACTTCTATCTTAATAGGTAAAATTAATAAACTCTTTAAATTTGACTTCTTTACAAAATCATAAATATTAATGTTATCAAAAAAAAGCTCAAGGTTATTAATAAGAACAGGTTTAAAAACACCTCTGCTAGTCAATTCAACACTTTCCTTCACCTTATTAATGATCAAATTTGGAAGGTTGTTAATTACAGTTAATACTAGACTTTTATAATGCTCCAACGTCTTAACCAACTGAATATTGCCATTCTTATAGTACCCAAAAACAGGTAGGGAATAACCAACAAGATTATTAATCTCCCTCACAATATTACCTATGAGAACATTTATATCTCTTATAGAAGAATAATCAAAAATAACCCTGTTTATTATCTTACTTTCGTTAGATTTTGATAACAACTTCTCATAAGCACCCACTCTGGAAAAAACATAAGAAAATAAAACTGATAAATGGTTAGACAGAATATCCAAAATACTCTGATAGTTAACCCAAAACTGATATCTAACATTAAATATTATAAGAGCACTGATATTATTTCTGTCCAAAATAGGTATTATTACATAAGGACGCTGGAAAATTAAATCAAAGAATCTCACCAGATCACTCTTCTGATCATCCTCTCTAAAAACAATCAGAGACTTATATGAAGCAAACCTCTGATACAAATCATCAGATATAAGTGTCAAAGATAATTCCGAAGCCTCAACAAAATTTAGGAGCTTCGAATTCGTAATCTTAACATAAGAAGGTTTAAAAATTTCGCCCTTTGTCTTCTGAAATATCACAAAATCACAACCTGAAAACATATCACTAACAATACCAAAAAGCATCTGATATAACTCCTCAAACGAATTGACCTCGGATAGCTTAGCAGATCCAATAAACAGTTTTTCCAAAAATGTATTCTTTATAGCCAATTGCTCAAAAAGGTTTCTTGTTTCCAAAGCCGTAGCTATATTGCTTGTCACAGTGGACACAAAATCTAAATCTATACTAGATAATTCGGTCTCTTTAGAAAACAAAAGTATAAAAACACCAGTTCCTATAACAGGAATGGAAAACCTTTTTACAAACGCACTCTTCAAATGCCTTAAATAAACATTCTCTATCTTTATTATCTCACCCTCAGTATAAAATAAATCAAATTTCTTTTCAATAGTATTCTTAAGTTCAGGAACAATAAAATTCAATTCCTGCTCTATTAACTTATTGGAAGTAGTATACACAACTTTGTTCCTAAAAAATATCAAACAAGCACTACAGAGAACCAACTCCTGAGTTATCTGACAAATTATCTTTAATATAACATCCTCAGATAAAGAGGACAACATAGCTTTTGAAATATCATAAAAAGCTCTCCTGTAAGCATTGAACTTTACCCCAACATACTTCAACTCTGAAATAGAATTGTACAACTCTTTAAAAGAAAGAAATATAAAAATAACATATTTTAAATTCTGAATAATAATAGAAGCCAACTCCCTACTACATCTAACATTCATAACAATATAACCAATAATTTCATCTTTCAAACCAATCGGAAAAATCAGCTTATCACTTGAATTAATCAATTCCTGAGAAAAGTATACCTCATCCGCTATACCACAACTTTTGACTATCTCAAAACATTGATCTAAAAATTCATTTAAACCTATCCTCTGAATGTTCTCCGTTTCAACAAGCTGTTCCAACAAATCATCCAAACTCTTTATAATTTTTTCAATACATATTAATTCCATAGATACCATCCCACTGTATAAAAAAAAATACAAATTTATTATCAATATTTGTCCTTAATAGATTTAAAAAGCGTACATTAAAATCAAATTTATGTAAACCTATCATACCTGACAATTTGAACAATAATAGGTTATTCTATCCTGAATCTTTGTAGTTTTAACTTTTGATGAACAAACTGGACAGAACTTCTTTCCATATATCCTGTGATAATTTTGATACTCACCCCTGTTACCAAAAGCATCCATATAATCACTAATAGTCGAACCTCTTTTGTTTACAGCCAACCCAATAATATCTTTAAGACTATTATATAGCCTGTAGTACTCTTGAACAGTAATATTCTTTGTACTCCTGGTAGGCAGAATTCTGGAATCAAACAGAGCTTCGCAAGCATATATGTTACCTATACCAGCAATAACCTTCTGATCCATTAAAACAACCTTTATATTTTTATTATGTTTTGATATAATTTTTACAAAATCAATGGGCTTAACAGTCCTAAAATCAGGACCATACTTATCAAATGGATACTTATTATATACTATCATCTTTTCAAACATTCTCTTAGCACCAAACACAACAATATTATCATCAAAATAAAACTCAGCAATAGAATTTTCAAACAACTCTCTACGGGGATTAACAACAAGGTATCCGGTTAAAGCCAAATGAAAAACCACCCAATAATTGGGAAACAAAAAATATACCATCTTACCATAATTATTTACCTCAATACACTCCAATCCAACTATATCCTCGAGTAAATCTTTATTCTTTATAATGCTGTCCTTTTTTATTACTAATTTTCTGAGAATAGAACGATTAAGATAAGTCGATAATTGACTTGAAATAGTAGTAGCTTCAGGAAGTTCAGGCATTATATCTCAACACTCCTTATAAACAGAACATTTATCATTATCTTTATAAGAATAAAGAACAAAGCTAATCCAGCAAATAAAGAAGATATATCCTGATTCTTCTTGACTTTTCCAACCTTCTCCGCCAAATTACTATAAATTTTTTCAAGAGAAGACGTAGAACTACCCCAGTAATACTCACCACCAGTCATTCTAGCAATCTCTTTAAGAGCAGCCTCATCTATCCTAACAGGATAAGGAATACCAGGTATGTAAGTACCAGCTGCAGTACCCATACCAATACAGTAAATAGGAATCTTTTTATCTCTCGATCTTTGAGCAGCCTGAATGGGATCTATCCCATAATTGTTTTCCCCATCAGTAAGCAGAACTATAACTTTATGTGGCATATTAGAACCCTCAAGAACAGCCAAAGTGGTCATTATAGCATCACCTATCGCAGTTCCACCATAATTTGCATCAACTTTGGCCAATGACAACAACAAATCCTCCTTAGAAGAAGTCAAACTCTGATTAACAAAAACATTATTATTAAAGGTAACCAAGCAAGCCTCAAAATTACCTTTTAACTTGTTTATAAAAACTCTAGCTACATCCTTTGCTACAGCTATCCTGGAAGGGAAAAAATCAGTAGCCATCATACTACCAGATATATCAATAATAATACCCACAGAATAACCACTCACTGGCAAACTAACAGGATATTGAGGCCTACCCAAAGCCAAAAACAAAATCAAAATAATAATAAGATCCAAAAAATAAAGTGCAAACCTACTCCATCCCAACCTACCTACATTAATAAGATCAATCAGTTTCGCCTCAGCAAAAATAAAAACACTCTTCTTCCTTGAAAAGTAATGAACAAGAAATAAAGTCAAAATTATAGGAAAAATTAAAAACCCAATAATAAAAATTTGAGGAAAAGCAAAATTTATTTCCATTTATATCTTTTCCTTTAAGCTTTTTATATTGATAAATTCAGAAAACTCCTCACTAATCTCTTCATCAACTTTAATAAGTCCATTATCATATGCTCTAATAAAAGCGTCAACCACAGTAGGATCAAACTGTGTCCCCCTATTCCTTTTTATCTCTTCAACAGCCTCCTCTATAGGCATAGCTTTCCTATAAACCCTATCACTAGTCATTGCATCAAAAGCATCAGCCAAAGCAACAATCCTAGCATAAAGATGTATCTCTTCTCCCTTCAAACCTCTGGGGTATCCTTTACCATCCCATCTCTCTTGATGTTGCTTAACTATTTCAGCCACATCCTGAAGAAATTTAACATTTTTTAATATCTCCTCACCAGCCTCAGGATGCCGCTTTATAACCTCATATTCTTCAGAAGTAAGCTTGGCAGGCTTATTCAAAATACTATCAGGTATCTCTATTTTGCCTATATCATGAAAAAGCAAAGCTAGCTTTAAAACATCATCCCCTAATAAGGAGTTATCTAACTCAGAAGCTATTGCCAAACCATATTTTAGAACTCTTTCCATATGACCCTTGTTATACTTGTCTCGTGCCTCAAAAGCTTTAGCCAAAGATTTTATGGTATTAATATAACTTTCCTCCAATTTTTGAGAATAAATGTTTAGATTCTGGTAAAGCTGAGCTTTCTCTATAGCAGTGGCAGCAACAGTTGCTAAATTATACAATGTCTGCATATCATTCTCAGAAAAAGGATAAAAACTGTTTTTTGATACACTTAAAACTCCAATAACCTTATCTTCCCCAACTTTTAAAGGAACAACCATAGAACTTTTGTAATTCCTTTCAAAATCAAACTTATTTTCAACTTTATCTATATCATTAATTATAATTGGCTTTCCATTTTTAACCACAGAACCCGCTATACCCTGACCAATTTTCTGTCTAATATTCATGACACTCTCAGGCAAACCTATAGAAGACTTTATATACAATTCATCATTATCAACCAACATAAGAGTGCAAACATCAGCTTTAAAAACATTTTTAGCTTTCCTAATAATCAAATATATCAACTCATCAACACTTGTAGTAGCACCAAAAAGAACACTGACATTATGTAAAGCTCTTATCTCCTCCACATTCCTCTGTAACCTATAATACAAAATCAGCTTATTGTTTATATAATCAATTATTTTAATAATTCTATTAACCAGCTGAGGTCTAATTAAATCAGAAAATACTACACCCAATTTTAAATACAACATAGCAAAAGAAGAAACTATTTCATTATTATAAATAGAAAAGAATAAAATATCCTCAGCCCCATCTTTATTAATAACAAACATCTGGTTAACTGAATGATTTACCTTGTAGAACATTATTTGTTTTCTGAATAACTCTTTTATATTCCTGGGACAATTATTAGGAACCGTTTTTATTAACTCATTGAAAGGATTAAGAGAAAGAAAATAAATATCATCCAATACCAAAAACTCCGACAATTTCTCAACAAATAAAAAAGGTATATCTCCAAATTTTATATCCTGTAAACTCAAATATATCTTATCAAAAACAAAAGATAGAAATTTCTCGATGGAGTCATATATACTGAAATTTTCTAAACTGATAAGCTCATAAAATAAATCTATTTCTTTCTTTTTAACTATATCTTTAAGTATATCAAAATACTTGTAAATTTTCGTCAAATCCATTTGATGATTTAAAAATATAACAACATATAAAACTTTTAAATTGCTCTTTGTTATCTTTTCAATATCCTTAAAATTCAAATCATCCGTAAGAAATACAATGCCACTTTTCAAATTAAAATCATTAATCTTAGAAATACTACAACTCTTAAATTTGTTGATCAAATTTTTTATATTACTATTATTCCTCAAATATTTCAAACTATATAGTATTTGTATCATAATTCTCCCTTTCCAATATAACACTAATTTTTTCATTCTTAGTATCATCAACTAACATTCCATTTTGAACATATACAACTCTTTTATTAAACTTATTCACAATATCTATATTATGAGTGGACATTATAACAGTTGTACCCATTTTATTTATTTCATCAATGATTTCCATTATTTTTTGAGTAGATCGAAAATCAAGATTTCCTGTTGGCTCATCAGCTATAAATATAGACGGGTTATTCACAATTGCTCGTGCTATTGCAACCTGTTGTTGCTCTCCGCCCGACAACTCATCGGGATAAAAATTCCTCTTGTCCATTAGACCAACCAACTTCAAAACACCAAAAACCTTCTTTATTATCTCTTTCATGGGAACAAGAGTAACTTCCAAAGGATAAGATATATTATGCCACACAGTTTTGTAATTGAGGAGTTTAAAATCTTGGAAAACTATCCCCAATCTGCGCCGATAATACGGGACTTGATGATGACTCAACAGAGATAAATCCTGATTTTCAAAAAATATCTTACCAACAGTCGGAGTAATCTCCCTATATATCAGTTTAAGAATAGTTGTTTTACCAGCTCCAACAGGACCAACCAAAAAAACAAACTCACCCTTATCTATAAAAAGATTAATATTAGTTAAAGCTCTATAACCCTTTGGATATATATAAGAAACATTTTTGAACTCCAACATACCTTCCTATTTATATTTATAAAAATATATAACAAATACCTACTTTATATACTAAACTTTGAAAGTATCTATACTAGAATATATTATTGCAAGAGCTATCAATTTTAAATAAGAATACTCCATAGAAAAAATCCTCTCATTTATATGGCTAACCATAGCTTTTACTAACTGACTATCCAGAATAGCAAAAAGAGCTTGTTCTCTTACAACTTTATCATTATCAATCAAAAACTCCAAAAGGAGCAATTTTAGATTCTTATCAACCTTAGAATTGGATAGAAAATTTATCAGTTCCAATTTCAAAAGATTAGATAAATCATTATCAAAAAGCTTTATAACAAGCTGATGGTAATTAAAATTCAAATTTTTCAAAGCACTAATGGCAAGCTTTCTAACTTCATCTGACCTAACATAGTATTTATAAACTAAATCATCTTCCATTATCCTATATATATTCGATTGATCCTCATTATTAATAGACTTGATTTCCCACAAATTATGAGCAACAATATTATAAAGATTTTTTCTATATAAATCAATTGGCTTCTTATTCCTATGGATATCATTCATAGCCTTAAGTAAAATAGTATTTGCCAATATCGTATACTTAGTGATACCCTTTTTATATAGAGAATTTATAGCACTTAAAACAATAATATCATCCTGTTCATTTATCACTATTTCTTCCAATTTCCTATTTATCTCATCAGATGATAATATAGAAAAAGCTTTGATTATTCTATTTTTTATATTCCTATTTTTTTCAATATCATACATTTCCAACAACTTGGAAACATTTTTATAATAATTTATCCATGATAAAGCAATGATAGCATTCTCTCTAACATCATCAACATCGTCATCCAAAGCTCTAAATATCAGTCCATAATTTTCCGGCTTATCAATACTACCCAAAGCCAAAATAGAAGAAGACTTAACCATCTTATTATCACTGTAGTACAGCTCAACAACTTTATCCAAACTCTGTTCATCTTTGAACTGAGCAATCGCCAAAAGTGAAAGAGATCTAATTATAGGATCCTCATCATTGAGTAAAGCTCTGACATAACCAATCAAATTCTTCAGCCTCAGTCTACGAATGATCTTACAAGAAACCCGTTTGAGATCTTTATTATCAGAAAGCATCGCTCTCGCAAGCAACTCCTCAAAATCAGACTTGCTGAAGCTACCACTGACACTGTACCGATTTATGAAATTATCTATTAAAACTTCCAACTTAGAGGATTTTATGTTTTCCATTCAATTTAGTATTCTATAAAAATCCCTACTTTCCTGTTAATGCAAAGTCTTATCTTTTATGAAATTTCTTATCTTATCTAAAGCTGATCTGTGAATCTGATTAACCCTCTGTTTAGATAAACCCATTTCATTCGAAATAACAGCAAGTTTTTTATTTTCAAAATATATTTTTCTCAATACGTTTTGTTCACTAACATTAAGAACATTATCTATAGCCTGTAAAATCAAAAGAAAAACTTCGTTCAACTCAATGTTTTCCTCCAATACACTATCACTATCCTTAAGGACATTACTCAGTGACAAACCCTTATCATAGGACTGACTAATAGAAGACATATTCCTATAAGATAAACTAATTATCAATCCTAAAACTTCATTTCCCTTACTTTCAGAAATTTTTCTGAATATCTTCAATTGATCACTAATAGAAACATTCATGTATTTAGAAAACTCCTGTTTTACATACCAATTCATCACTTTACTCAAAAATTTAATAAACGGAACATTTTTTGTGTAATCAAAAGCCTCTATAGCTTTTATAAGACAAAAAGAAGCGATCCCAAAAACCTCATCCCTATCCAAATTTATAAAATCACAATACTTTCTGTAAATTCTTAAACCTATAGAATAAGAATAATTAATATATTTTTCTATCAGGGCATCCCGAGCTTCCAAATTATAGTTTTCCTTGTAATCTATCCAAATCTCTAAATCATCCATTCACAACACCATTCTCATCAACTCATCAAACTTAGAATCACAATAAATACTCTTTCGCAACTTATCATCACCCCAAAGTATATCTATTGGCATTTTCTCATATTCATATTCATACGGAGGATCAATAAATTTAAAATCATCAGGATACAAATCAACTATACTTTTCAAAACTATTAAAAAAGTTTTTAAACTCTTAAACCTCTCTTTTTCAACTATAATCATTTTTAAACCATTACATACTTCTTCTTTATACTTATCAAAAGTTGGCTTGAAACGGTGGTAAATAAACTCCACCCCATCCACAAAATATTTCCTTCTATAGTACTCCACTCTTTTTTTTAGTTTTTCTTCATTTATAAATGGTGCTCCAAAAACTTCAAAAGGGTATGTCGTACCTCTCCCCTCACTTATGTTTGTTGCCTCAAACAATGCAAAACCCGGATAAAAATATACAGTTTCTATTGAGGGAATATTAGGAGAAGTTGGTATCCACCTTAATCCAAGCCCATTCCAGTCATCAAATCTATCAAAATCACCCTCAACAACATAAACATTCCCACAACCATCCAATATCTCACCTATGGTCATACCATGCCTATTGTAAACACTTTTCATACCGACAAAAGAGAAAAATTCATTTTTCAGTACCACTCCCTCCTTTATACTACCCAAAGGGTTCGGCCTATCAAAAACAACAACATCTATACCAGTTTGACAAATAAGCATTGCAGTCCAAACATAAGTGTAATACCTGGCACCAATATCCTGAATATCAATAAAAACAACGTCCAAATCTTCCAACTTCTCCCTACCAAAAAAACAGCTTCCGTCGTATAAACTAAGACATTCAACATTAAAAATTTCATCATAATAATCCTTAAAAGATATCATATTGGCCTGGGTTATAGGAAATAGACCGTGTTGAGGAGCTAAGACCTTTACCACATTGTATCCCAAAGATCTAAGATAATCAAGAGTGAAGACAAACCCAGGTTGAACAAAACTGGCTTGATTTATTAATAAACCAACCCTGCTATTCCTATACTTAGAAAAAAGTTTAGGAGCTTTTAATATACCAAACATTTCTATTTTTTTAATTTCAGTAACTCAATCCAATTTCCTGCTATAGCCCAAAAAATATAATACAATACTATCCAAATCTCAGCAGGATAAAACTCTACATAAAAAGGCCTAACAGAAATTACAAAATTAACAACCAATAAAAAATAATCAAAAAAAACTCTTAATATAAAACCCAAAGGAATAAATATAACATACAAAAAAGTACAAAAAAATATAAAAGGAACACAAAAAGCAATAACTAAATTACTGAAAATACCATTTAAATAAAAAATACCAAAGTGTTTCAAAAATATAGGAAAAATAAAAACCATAACTGAAAAATTAACAGCAATATTATCAACCAAAAAAGCTGGAAACTTATTCAGAAAATCCTTAACAATACCACCAATAAACAGGACTCCCAAAAAGGAAAGAAAACTGAGCTTGAAACTCAATCCAATTGTAGAGTAAAAATCAATAACCAAAAAAAATAACCAAATAAAACAAACGGAAACAACACTATAAAAAAGCCTATTCTTCAAATCATAAATCATAAAAAAGTTAGCAAAGACAGCAAAAATAAAAGCCCTCAAAAGTGGAGTATCAAAGCCAACAACCAAACAATATAAAAAAGTCAAAATTAAAGAACATATAAATGAAAACAACTTTGGATTCCAAAATCCCAAAAATCTCAATAAAAAATAAAAAACATAAAAAAAGAAATTCATGGATAACAAAATATTCGACCCCGAAGCCACAAAAAAATGATACACACCAGCCTCTATAAGTTGTTTCTTTTCGTAAAAACTGTAATCCTCAAAACCAAAAACCACTCCCTTCACAAACCTTGAAGAATCACCCAAACTATCCATAACACGCATTATATACAACCTAACACTCTGAATAAAACCGGTATTATTTACCTCAACAACATCCATATAATAAATCCTATAAACTATACGATTTGAAAGAAAAAAAGAATTCTTATCAATATCATTGATTTTAGCCATTTTTACAAAAGCAATAACCATTGAACCCTCAATAAAATCAAAGTTAGAAATATTGGATCTACTTACTACAACTCTAAAAGCATCCCTTTGCTGTAATAATACATAGTTAGCTCTTACCTTCAAAACTTTAAATTCAAAAATACCCTCAACAAAATCACTCTGATCCTCCAAATAATTTAAAAATCTCTCACTGTTTAGATTAACATACTTAGATATAAAAAAAGAAACAAATAACAACAACAGAGATAAAATACAATTTTTCAAAAAACCTTTCCAATACCTATAGCCATATTTCATCAAAAAAAGAAAATGAAATATAAAACACAGATAATATAAATCCGGGAAATAACACAAAAAAATACAACAAAAAGAAAAAAAAAGAAAATGGTTCATAAGGTTATATTCTCAACATGATTAATTGAGAATTTATCCACTTCTTTAGATACAAAAATTGCATCAATCCTTATAGATCTGAATTTCAATTCATGTTTCTGTAAAAAAATATCCAGAGTTTTAGTTATACTCTCTATTTTATGATAATTTATTCTTTCAAAAGGAAAACTTCCACCTTTTACTTCAACAACAACAAGACAATCATCTTTATAGGCAATGATATCTATTTCTCCGAAACGCGAAATAAAATTAGTAGCAATTATTTTATATTTTTTGCTTTTAAGGTAGTCCAGAGCCAGCCTTTCATAAAATTGACCTCTTTTGTTCACTAAAGAAAAGATAGAAAGCGGTAGACGGGACTCGAACCCGCGACCCCTACCTTGGCAAGGTAGTGCTCTACCACTGAGCTACTACCGCGTACTCCTCTATATTTCTTCTTTAATCCCCAAAAAAATCCTTTCAATTTATCAACATAAAAATTTAAAAATTACAAGGACTTTCTTTTAAAATCAAGCAAGGATTTTCTCTCAAATCCAATTAATACAACAGCTATCAACGAACCTATACAAATTTAAGATAATCTGATGAATAGAGGGTATAAACAAGGAATATTATGGGATAAAGATCTATTCCTAAAAGGTAAAATAAAAACTATAAGAGAAACTCCAGATGGACAATCAATAAAAATTTACATAAGGGGAAAAAACAAAATCCCAGAAGCTTATCAAAAAGTACAGAAAGTAGTTAACAAATATCAGATTTGGTAAACAAACTATCAAGTGATCCAAAATGGTACTTAATTCAACTTTTTGAAATATAAAACAAAAGTTCAGAAACATTATGAACAGATCTCTCTAAATTACCAACCAAAGGATTGAATTCTACAACATCGAAACCAACAACATAGTAATTACTCTTTACGTATTCAATAAGGGTATATATTTCTTTCAAACTAAATCCCAATGAATTTGGAGAATTAACAGAGTCAATATAATTAATATCTATCGAATCCAAATCAATACTAATATAAACAGGTAAATCTCTATCTAGTTCAATTCTTAAAAACTCAAGAGCTTTTCCTATATCCAAGGATATGTCGATATTATTCAAATATTTCACTTTATATTTTTGAGCTTGTAGGTAAAGATAGTAAGGATTTGCCAAATCCTTTATACCAAGTATAATAACATTCAGTTTATTTTCGTACTTTTCCTTTAGTTCACGTAAATAAGTTCCACCTGACAATCCTTGGTTTAATTCCCTTAAATCGAAGTGACTATCAAAAACCAAAAGATTAATCTTTTCAAATTTTTGTAGATACTGTTCAATTATTGGAAATGAAATACTATGGTCACCTCCTATGTAAAAAGGCAAATTTTTGTTTTCAAATGATAGAATCCTAGATGTCGCCATAGAAATATTTCTGAAAGTTTTATTTCTATCTCCTACAACAGTTCTCACATATGGCATAATTATTACCAGCTTTCTATAATGATGGTTAAAGCTCAGAGACAGAAATTTATCGATAATTTTCTGAGGAGAGAACCTGGCACCTGGTCTACCAGCGGTGCTGCCATCCCAAGGAATAGGAACCAAAATGTTTATACCTTCAGGTTCAAAACCAACAATATCTCTATATTTTTCAAACAATCCTTCCAATAATAGCAAATCGTAATTTTCTTTTCTTAAAGATATATCCCTAAGTTTAAAATTCAGTGGGTCTCTTAAAAATAAAGGCTCACTTTCAAAGTAGTCTATCATCTCATATACTCATACATTAAATTGTATACTTCGGTGTTATCAATAATCGGTTTGGGTTTTATAAAACCTTTATAGAATCCCACGATATGCTCTGCAGTATGATAATCAGAGCTATAGTTGACTTTAAACTCTGGAGAAAATTTGTTAGCCTTTTTATCAATCAAACTTAACCCACCACACTCATGATCAGAAACAACCAAAACGAGTGTATTGGGATTCGAATTTTGATAGGATATAACAACATCCAATAACTTGTCGAGGTCTTCCATTTCATCTAATTGTTCCATTAATTTATTCTCGTGCCCGTACCAATCAATCTGACTCGCTTCCACCATAAGAAAGAAACCATTTCTATTCTTTGAAAGTTTAGAGAGTACATAGCTGGTTTTGGAAGCCAAGTCCATTCTTCTTTCTTTATACTTAGGTGGATGTTTTCTAGCAGTAAAAGCTATTAATCTTCTGAAGTCCTCATTAGATTTAATTATCTTATCCAATTTTTCTTCGCCATATATAACTTTATATCCCTGTTTTTCGAGTTCTCTGATGTAAGGTTGGAAAATTTCGAATCCTCCACCAATAGCAATATCTATATTTGAATATATGAGCTGTCTGGCTATAGTATCATCATCAGATCTTGATTTTGAGAACGAATAGAACGCCGCAGGAGTGGCATGAGTTAATGTACACTCAACAACTATACCTGTGGACTTTCCATTATTCTTAGCTATATCCATAATAGTAGGGGTTCTGCTCCCATTTTTCATGACCCCAACCTGATAATTCTTAACTCTTATACCTGTAGCAAAAGCAGTTGCACCTGCAGCACTATCAGTGACAACATAGTCTTCACTTCTGGTTCTTACCAAAAAAGATCCATCAAATTTTGAAAAACTACTATATCCCTGATTTTTATATTCACCTTTATAATAATCGTAAGCAGTTATTATGGGAAGTCCCATACCATCACCTATAATAAGTATAATACTTTTTGAGTCATCAGAATCATTAAAAATTGATTTAGCAACAACAAAAACAAATGAAAAAATTGAAAATACAAAAATAATCAAGAAGAACAAGTTCTTTGTAATTGAGGTTTTTCTCATTTTCATTCACCTCCCAAATTCAAATTTAAATTACTCTTCAAACTTGCCAAATAGCACATAATTATAATATCTGTAACGTACCACAAGAACATCGATAACAAAGACATAGTGAAACAACAAACAATAAAAAATGGTACCAAAAACAATAAAAAGCAAATAAAGTATATTAAGAATACTAGGAAAGAAACCGAAATATTTTGAACAAAAATTTGGTATGAAAATCTAAAAACTTTTGAAATATCAAAACCACATAAATCGAATGCTATTATGGAAAAATAATAAATTGAGACATAAGCCCAAAAAAGAGGTAACCAAACAAATAAAAAGTACAAACCACTTAATATCAAATAGACCATGGCATCACTAATAAACATGTTTAAAAACAGATCGATTAAAAAATCTGAAACCACCCATGGCACAATTATAGGCAGCAAAGCTATTAACCTGACAAGAAATATTTTTATACCCTCAAGAAAAAAAAGTTTTATATCAAAGGGAATATAGAAATCTTCATTACCAGTTGAATAATATTCATAAACCCTTTTATATATATTGTATATAAGGTAAGAGGGTATACTCAAGGCAGTAAAAAAAGAAAGAAGTATAAAAAAAGGATTGGTTACCACAGAAGAAACAGCAATACCACTCAAGTTTTTATTAATAACTTCCCAAGAAACAGAAATCCAGCTTTTCATAAGCCTTTTAATTACTTTTCTTTGTAATAAAAATAAAACCTTTCTAAAACAATTTGAAATTTAAATTAAAGGAAACAAAATTCAGTTATAAAATAATATATAGTGTGAGAGTTTTCTTGATCGTTCTCGATGGTGCAGGAATAGGAGCAAGTAAAGATTGCCACAATTTTAATGATCCATCTACTGTAAATACAATATTCAATTCTCTAAAAAAATCAAAAGAAGACGGGCTAATAATCAAACTACCTAACCTATCAAAATTGGGATTACATAAAATTTTAAAAATTAAAAACCCGCAAATTGGCTATGAGGAGTTAAAAGAAGTGGGGTTTAGCATAGATAGTCAGATAATATCATCTTACGGTATAATGGAAGAGAAATCCTTAGGTAAAGACACAATAACAGGACATTGGGAAATATCGGGACTAATCGTAGAAAAAGGGTTTGACACCTTTGAATCTTTTCCACAAGAATTAATTGAAACTTTTGAAAAACAAATAAACAGAAAAACAATAGGAAACAAAGCTGCATCGGGAACAGAAATAATAAAAGAATTGGGTAAAGAACATATAAAAACTGGAAAACCAATAATATATACATCTGCAGATAGTGTTTTTCAAATAGCAGCCCACATCGAAGTAATCAGTATCGATGAATTATATACCATTTGTGAAGTGGCATATAATTTGATCAATGAAAAAGGCTATAGGATAGCAAGAGTGATAGCAAGACCATTTGCAGGAGAAAATGGGAATTTTTATAGATTAAACGATAAAAGAAAGGATTTTTCAGTCCCCCCACCCTCAACAACAATATTAGACGTTCTTTATAATAGTAAATTAGAAGTTATAACGGTTGGTAAAATTTCTGACATATTTGCAAATAGATCAATAACTAAATCTTACAAAGTTTCAGGAAATGTTGATATATTCAATAAAGTAGTCGAACTATCTAAAACCAATTTTGAAGGATTAATATTTGCAAATTTAGTAGACTTTGACACAATTTACGGACATAGACAAGATTATCGAGGATGGGCCAAATCATTGGAAGAATTTGATAAAATCGTATTTAGGCTCATAGAAAATTTGAAAAAAGATGATATTTTGATAATAACAGCAGATCATGGGAATGACCCAACCGATCAATCAACAGACCACACAAGAGAAGACGTGCCATTAATAATAATAGGAATAAAAGAAGACAACTTTTTAGGAATAAAAAAAAGCTTCAGATATGTAAGTTTCATTATTCAGGAACTTTTCAAAGATAAACTAACGCAAAGGATACAAATAGAAGAATTTGAAGGAGAAAAAATATGGAATTAGAATATTGCATGTCAAGCTTATCTCCCAATAGGATAGTAGAGCTGCTTGATAAATACATCATAGGCCAGGAAGAAGCCAAAAAATCCATTGCTATAGCCATAAGAAATAGATACAGAAGGATGAAAATAAAAGAAGAATACAGAGACGAAGTAATACCCAAGAACATTCTGATGATAGGTCCAACAGGAGTGGGAAAAACTGAAATAGCAAGAAGAGTAGCCAAGATCATAGGAGCACCATTTGTAAAAGTAGAGGCAACAAAATACACAGAAGTGGGATATGTTGGAAGAGATGTTGAAAGCATGATAAGAGATCTAATAGAGGTATCCTTCAGAAATGTTCAGGCTGAAAAAATAAAAAATGTTGAAAAAAAAGCACACGAAGAAGCAATAAAAAGGATAACAGAAATAATTAAACCATATCCAAATACAAACAGCCCAAATAATCCGTTATTCTCCATATTCAATATCCCTCAAAACACAAATATTCCGGAAGAAGTAAAAAAAGATATAGACAATCAAAGGTTAGAAATTTTTGATAAAATAAAGCAGGGGCTACTTGATGATGAATATGTGGAAATAGATGTAGAATCAAAACCTGTAGTGGAAACTTATTTTATCCCCGGAACAAATATAACATTTGATCAGTATGGGATAGATATGAACGAGTTATTTTCCTCACTGTATCCCAAAAAAATGAAGAAAAAGAAAGTAAAAATGAAAGAAGCCATAGAAATTCTGAAAATAGAGGAAGCCAAAAAGTTGGTGGATTACGAAGAAGCCAAAAAAGAAGCAATATGGAGAGCAGAAAATTTAGGAATAATTTTTATTGATGAAATAGATAAAATAGCATCTAAAGGAGAAAATAGAGGTCCAGATGTATCAAGAGAAGGTGTCCAAAGAGATCTCTTACCAATAATAGAAGGAACAGTAGTAATGACAAAATATGGAGCTGTGAAAACAGATCACATTCTATTCATAGCTGCAGGTGCATTCCACATATCAAAACCAACAGATTTAATCCCTGAACTACAAGGAAGGTTCCCCATAAGAGTGAAACTAAAAAACCTTAACAAAGAAGATTTTTACAAAATACTCAAACATTCAGAAAACAGCTTAGTAAAACAATATAAATTACTCTTAGAAGTAGAAGACATATTCTTAGATTTCAACGATGATTCAATATTAGCAATATCAGAAATAGCAGAAAACTTAAATAATTCCACTGAAAACATAGGTGCAAGAAGACTACATGCAATCATAGAAAAAGTTCTAGAAGAGCCTTCCTATGACATAGAAAAGTACAAAAATAAAAAAATAATTATAGATAGAAACTTCGTATTTGAAAAATTGAAAGATGTAATAGAAATAGAGGATAAAAGTAGCATTTATATAATATGATAAAAGTGGATATATGATTGAAATTTCAAATAAAAAGGCTATAGTATTTGATACCAGTGTTAAACACAGCAACAAATGTAAATGTAAAGTTTGTAGGACATATAGAACTCTTCCCAAAGCTAAGTTTTTGTTACCAGTGGACATTAAAAAGTATTTTCCTATTCTTATAATAAACCCCTTTATTTCTTTCATTTTCATCAGTAAATTATTTGATGTTATAAACTCAAAATACTTGGATGTATCATTTGATACATCAAAAATAATAATTGATAATCAGATTATGGAATTATTAAGTTCCAATTTCTCCAATAATTTCATAAATTGTATCAATTTTATTATAAACAAAGATATTTTCAATACAGTTGGATTCTTTGAAGAAAGCTTGGATAAATTTAACGATTTTGAAATGTTTTATCTATCGGGTTTAATAAATTTTTATCTTCAGAATCTTGACAAATCTTTTGATAGTTTATCAAGTGCATTTGAAACCCTCTTTAATAAATCCTTAGAAGAACCACTAAGCAATCTAGAGATTGAAGATGTACATTTGTTCTTCTTATTCGATTTGATGGTTGTTTCTTTATATTCCAAAAAATATGACGTCTTTGCAAAAATCCTTGAATATCTAATTACATTGAACAATGATTTCAGTTTATATTCTTTCATGTTATATATTTTTATGTTTTTCTATATTTACGATAGCTATGTTTTATTAGAAAATATAACAGTAATAAAAGAAAATATAGATTTTATTAATAAATCAATAGATGATTTTTGGAATCCCAATGTAATAAAAGCTTACATACTATATATCATGTTAAGCATCTCGATTTACAGACCCGAAGTTTATAATATCTTAAAAAATGAGTTAAATACTATCGTTCAAAATATTAATCCAAATACATCCAATATTGAAGATCATATAAACATAATAAAAAACTGTGTAGAATTAGATAAAGATAACATTTTATACAAGATAGCTCTACATAGTATTGATAAGAACCTATATAAAGATTTCATTTCTTCATTGGAATTTTTACCATTGAACAAGACAATCTCAAATTTTGTGGATTATGTAAAATTTTCGGATATAGTAGTTTCTAAATTAATTCTTCAAGATATAGGATTTAATATTAATTTTGTTAAGTTAAGAGAATTAGTGGAATCCGAACCTAATAATCCTTTCTTTTGGTTTATAAACGGCCTATATAATTTTGTAAATACGGATTTTGATGTGGCAAATAATTATTTTAGAGGTGCAGTGGCCACGGATAATTCATTCACTGAGGCAAGAATATTCTTTGCAACAACCTCATTTTTAACAGGCGACATAGAAAAATCTTTCAAAATTCTAGAGAACTCATTAAATACATACACGGGCTACTTGTTAGATATAATATTAATTAATATGTCAGTTATATATAAAATAACGAATAGAGAAGAGTTTATTCAAAACGTATACAATGAGTTATCAAATTTAGAGAGTGTTGAAATATTACAAAATATTCTCAAGGAGGTAGAAAATGAGAAACTGGACTGAGATAGAAATGTGGAAAGATGTAACACAGGAACAGTTTGAAGATTTTCATTGGCAAACACAAAATAGAATCACCAACCTTGAGAAATTAAAAAAAGTTATCAATTTGACAGAAAGCGAAGAAAAAGCCATTAAAGAAGGAGTTGGTGAAATATTCACATTGGGAATAACACCATATTATGCTTTATTAATGGATCCTGACGATCCAAATGACCCCATAAGATTGCAAGCTGTACCATCATATCACGAATTAGAGGAGAGCACATTTGATCTAGAAGATCCACTGGCTGAAGATGTGGATATGCCAGTTCCTGGAGTAGTTCATAGATATCCTGATAGAGTTTTATTCTTAGTTACAGACAGATGTTCTGTATATTGTAGGCATTGTACAAGAAGCAGGATGGTCAGTTACAGGCCGACCCCTTGGAGCCAAATTGAAATGGGAATAGAATACATAAGGAAAACGAAAGAAATAAGAGACATAGTGGTATCTGGTGGCGATTCCCTTTCTTTAAGTGATGAAAAAATAGAAAAAGTACTACAAGGTTTGAGAAGTATACCTCATGTTGAAATAATAAGATTAGGTTCAAGAATGCCTGTAACCAATCCAATGAGAATAACAGAAAAACTGATTTCAATAATAAAAAAGTACCATCCCGTGTTTTTAAACACCCACTTCAATCATCCCAAAGAGATAACTAAATATTCAGAAAGAGCTCTAAACATGTTGGCTGATGCGGGTGTAGTTCTTGGTAATCAGACAGTGTTGTTGAGAGGAGTAAATGACTGCCCATTTACAATGAAAAAACTTTTTCAATTGTTATTAAAGAACAGGTGTAGACCATACTACATTTATCAATGTGATTTAACAGAAGGGTTAGAACATTTCAGAACAAGAGTAGCCAAAGGAATAGAAATAATGGAATTCCTCAGAGGACATACTTCGGGATTAGCAAATCCATACTTTGTTGTTGATGCTCCCGGAGGTGGAGGTAAAATACCAGTAATGCCAAACTATTTAATTTCAATGTCTTCCGACAGGGTAATTTTGAGGAATTATGAAGGAAAAATATTTATGTATCCCGAACCAAAGCACGCTGACTCTCCTCATAATCCAGATACATGTATATATTGCCAAGAAATGAAAGATCAACTAGATGGGGTAGCAAAACTTCTATGGGAAGGTAACAGGTCAAAAGTTAATTTAGATCCCGAAAATAAAAGAGATATAAGAAGAAAAACTAAGCAAATAATAAAGGAAGAATTAACAGAATTAATGAAACAGAGAACAAGTTGTTCATAGAGAGAGGGACAAAAATGAGTAAAGAGAAAATAGGAAAATCTCTTATATTGGCAGGGTTTATAATAATCGTAATAGGAACAGTAATATACTTATTCCAAGAAGAAGAAGAGGTAAAAAATATCAAAGACCTAATAAAAGAAGCTGACAAAATTATAAAAGAAAACAGATAAATGAATTATTTCCCTTTAGCCGTTTTACTTACTATAGGGGTAGTTTTTTGGTTTTTAGACAGTGTCTGGAATTTATTTGGTAAACAATTTTTAAGCAACTTTTTTTTTGCTGGTGGCTTGCATCCAGGAGAACAATACATTTATATAATCGTCTTATCGTTCACAAATCTCATAGCAATATTTTTAAGTTTTTTAAGAAAGGATATTTGGAAAAATGGATTCTATTTCAGTAAAGGGTTATTTTTTTACTTTTTATTTATTGTAATTATTTCAATATCCACTCTGTTTTTCTCAGTAGACAAGTTTGAAAGTTACAGAGAATTCTGGATCTACCTTTTAATGTTCAGCTTATCAATTTATATTTATAATTTTGTTTTTAATCAGAAAGATAAAGAGGAGTTTCTTTATAATTATTGCTTAATACTTTTAACCATCTTTATAGTTAGTATTTTAATAGCCGTTATAGTAAATTTAGGATTACCAACAGGTTCACCATGGATGTCATTATTTTATCAAAAAAATGCCTATGGAGGGTTTATCCTTTTATTTTTACCCTTAACTTTTTCGCTTTTCCTTTTCTCAATGGTATACAAAGAATATTATAAATCCATCATATTTTTTACCGCCTTTATATTTGGGATATTTACTCTTATTTTCAGTGGCTCCAAAGCTTCATTTTTATCATTTTTAATCTGTTTACCTTTGTATTTCGCTTTTCTTAAGATTTTTAAATTGATAAATCTGTTAAATATTATTGATAAAAAAATGAAGAGATTATTTATTATTGCAGCATCTTTTTCTGTTGTTTTACTATTTTTACAACTTGTTTTAGATTCTAAATTCACATTCGCCTTAATAAATTCTTTAAAAGCTTTAATTTTTGGTTTAACCAATACAGTTGTGGCAAGAGTTGATTTTTGGGAATCAAGCTTAAAAATAGCACAAGATTTCCTATTCGGTTGTGGATTATATAACTTCTCTAAGGTTTATCCCCTATACCAAGCATCTTTTTATTTTTATTCTAAGGATCCACATAATTACTATTTAAAACTCATTTCAGAAATTGGATACATAGGGTTCATCTTTTTTATAACAATGATAATATATTTCATTTACAAATCCTCCATAATTTATAGTAAAGTATATTCTCTTTTGGTAAGCCAATATAGCCAACAAAAAAACATTTTTAGTTTAGATCAAGCAGATAATAACTTATCAAAATTAGGAATATATATTCTATCTTCAGGAATAAGTATTGGTTTAATTCAAAGTCTATTACATATTGCATTTGATGTTGATTTCAAGTTTGCTTATATTCTAATCATATTTACAACAATTTTTTTTGTAAATATGGCAATTGTAGATTCTTTTGAAAGCAATCCAGCTGATAATAATAAAAATTTGAAATTCTTCTATTTAAAGCTCCTGTGGGCTATAATATTTATACCACTCTCATTGTTAGGCTTACATTACGGTATAAAGGAATATATTGCATACAAAATTGATAGAGAAGTAGAAAAAACAGGAGATTATAAACAATACATAAGAGTAATAAACAATTCTTTATCCTCTTCTTCAAAATATGTGACGCTTGCAGAATTATACAGAGTTAGTTACAATTTCGAAGAAGCTATAAAATATAATAAAAAAGCAATAGAACTATGTAAATACAATATAAATGCTTATTTATCTTTATCTTTTTTGTATAATGACAAAATAGAATCTCTTCTTTCAATTTATACACAAGATACGATAATAAAAGATAAAATAAACAGAAATATTTCATTATTATCACAAGATCTCAAAAAAACAGTATTGGAATCTTTTAAATATGATAATAAAAATTATCCGGATTTTTATCTACTCCTTGCTCAGAGTTATGAATACAGAAATACCAAAAATTACAAAAATCTATACAAAAATATCTTCAAAGTGGTTTACCCACCTTCAGAATACGTCAACCTAATGGATATAAGATACACAACATTTGGTGATATTATTTCACAAGCATACATCAAATACTTAATAGATGATTTCATTAGATGTCAAAAAGATAATGGGATTGAATACTGTGAAAAGGTAACAGAATACCTGTATGAACCACTAATTAAGTATAATATTAGAACAAATATAGAAGACTTTTATTTATTAGGTGCCATATCTTTCTACGTAACAGCAAAAAAACTATACAACATTGACTATCATAAATCAATAGAAAGTTTCAAAAAAGCCAAAGAAGTATTAGAAAAAATATATACTCAAGATTTTGTTAACCTATATTATTATACAGCCTGTTATATGTATTTAGGAAATTATACAACATCCTTAGAATTATCTAAAATAATTTTTTCTTTTCCAATGGTTGAAAAACTTTCAAAGGAACAAAAAGAAAAACTCAAATTAGCTAAAATAAATAACTACGCAATCCTTTCTCACATATATAGTAAGCAAAACTATAAAAAATTAGCAGAAGAGTATGCAAAATTATACATCAAATACTCAGAAACAAAAAAATAATTTCTTTGAGTTATTATATATTAATAATAATTTACGTATAGGTAAACTAAGAAATAGTATAGGGCAAGAATTGTTAACACCGGCTTTCATTCCTGTAGCAACCAACGCCTCAATAAGAGCACTTGACAGTATAAAAGTTAAAGAATTAGGTATCAATGGTATATTTGTTAATACATATCACATGCATCTAACACCTGGAGAAGATATAGTTCAAGAACTTGGTGGATTACATAAATTCATGAATTATAATGGATTAATATTTACTGACAGTGGAGGTTTCCAGGCATTCAGTTTAGGACAAGCAATCACAGACGGAGTTGGAAAAATAGTTAGTATCTTCTCAAAAGAAGGTAGAAAAAAGCAAATAAGTCAAGAAAAGTTGGCTGAAGTAACTGATGAATATATAATTTTTAAAAGCCATATAGATGGTAGAATATTAAAATTAACTCCTGAGAATTCAATACTTATACAACACAAATTGGGATCTGATATATTAATGGTTCTTGACGAGTGTACTTCCCCATTGGCATCTTATGAATATACCAAATCATCAATGGAAAGGTCTTCAAAATGGGCTTTGAGATGCTTAGATTTTTTTAAAAAGCACAACAAAGGAAACCAATACCTTTATGGAATAATCCAAGGAGGGTACCATTATGATCTGAGGATAAAATCAGCAGAATTTATATGCTCCTTAGATTTTGATGGAATAGCAATAGGAGGTTCATTGGGAACTTCCAGAGATAACATAGCAGAAATTCTTTCTTGGATTATAGATTACATACCTCAGGAAAAACCCAGACACTTGCTTGGAATAGGTAGTATCCCAGAAATATTCACAGCAATAGAGAACGGCATTGACACTTTTGATTGTGTTATACCAACAAGGTATGCAAGAACAGGAACCGTCTTTGTTAATGAACCACCCAACTTCATAAGAGACATAACAGCTAAACATTACAAAAACATAGAATCAAAGAAGTACGATTTACCCATAGAACAAGACTGTGAGTGCTACACATGCAAAAATTACACGGTTGCCTACTTAAACCATCTATTTTACGTTGGTGAAATTTCGGTTATGACTCTTCTTACAATACACAATCTAAACTTCTATGACAAACTTTTAAAGAAAATAAGACAAGCAATATTAGAAAACAAATACTTCGAATTCAAACAACATTTTTTCAAAAGTGAAAACACTCTGTATAACTAATTTATTATCAAACTTATCATTTTCGGTTGTTCAAAATAATGAAATAATAATTGATTTATTTGTAGCAACTCAAAACCAAATATCCAACCTATCAGATATCCTAGGCTTTATAAATAATCATGTCAAATTAGAAGAAATAGATAGGGTGTTTGTGACGAACGGTCCAGGATATTTTACAACAGTAAGAACATCGTGTATAGTAGCACAGACCATATCATTCTTCCTGAAAAAAGAACTAACTTTCATTGATAACTTTAAAGCGTTGAAAAATATTAATAAATTCCTATTCAAAGAAACCAACGTTATACCAGTAGTAAAAATAGCTTCCCACCGATACAGATTTAAAATTAATAATCCAAACAATAATTCAAATAATTATCATTCAGAAGCATCAGAAATCAGAGAACTGATAAATGTTTATCACAAAGAAAATAAAAAAATCATTTTTAACGATTTTAGCATAAAAGAGCTAGAAATTTTGGAAGATGAAAAGGTAGAATTTAGAGATTTATCGAAAATATTCAGAGCAGGGCTGGTTTACATGTCATCAACCCAAAACTTGTCAATATCTAATGACTATAACATAAAAATAAATTATTAGGTCCATGGAAAGATTTGGATTGGGGTTTGATAGTCACAAATACAAAGTAGGAAATGGACTGAAATTAGGCGGGGTATTTATACCCTGTAAATACTCATTCAAAGCACATTCAGATGGAGATATAATAATCCATGCGTTAATAGATTCAATCTTAGGAGCACTACCGGATATATTTGAATACAGAAACATTGGGACGATTTTTCCAGACAGTGACCCAACATACAAAGAGGCCGATTCTATTTCACTTCTTAACCAAATCCTTGATAAAGTCCATCCTTGGAAAATTGAAAGTTGTGATATAGTATTAATCATAGAAGAACCCAAAATAGGTAAAAACATAATTGACATAATAGAAAATCTAAAAAAAATATTAAAAACAGATATAGTAAACGTCAAACCCAAAACAGCAGAAGGATTGGGATTAATAGGAAACAAAAAAGGAGCAGCAGCATTCTGTATAATAAAACTTAAATATGATAGTAAGAAATAATCAGCAATTAGAAAAAATAAGAATGGCAGGAGCAATTAATTCCTTCACTCTATTTTTGCTCCAAAAAATCACATTAGAAAATTTTGACAAAATTAATGCAAAAATATTGGATGAATTAAGTTTTAAAATAATAACCACTCTTGGAGGTAAACCATCCTTCAAAAACTATAAACCACCATTTTCAAACAATCATTATCCTTATAGTATAACAATTTCAATAAATGAAGAAATTGTTCATGGATTACCCACAGAAGACAAGAAGTTCAAAATCGGTGATGTGGTTAGCATAGACTCAGGAACTAACTTTGAAGGGTTACATGTGGATAGTGCAATATCTTTTACAATAGGTGAGAAAAACAAAAAAATAGTAGAAGTTTGTGAAGAATCTCTATACCTAGCAATAGCAAAAATAAGACATGGAAATTATATAAAAGAAATGAGCAGAGAAATAGAAAATTTCGTTAAAAAAAATGGGTTCAATGTAGTAAGGCAACTAACTGGGCATGGAGTAGGCAAAACTATACATGATGATCCTGAGATACCCAATTTTTATATTCCCGAATACTCCAAAAGATTTTATAATGGTATGTTGGTAGCGATAGAACCGATGATAACTGAAGGTTTACCAGATATAGAAGTTTTAGAAGATCAATGGACAATAGTAACAAAAGACAGATCTATATCTGCACNTTTTGAACATACCGTATTAGTTAAACACAACGAGTCAGAAATAATAACAAAAATATCTGATGAGACGTTCGATATTTTTTATCAAAAAGTCAACCACTTAATAAATTCTTATATAAATTAGGAAACTAAAAAAATACTAAAAAAATATAGGAAACTAAAAAATAAAAAGGGGCTCATAAGAAGCCCCTTTTTATTTTTGAATTATTACTATTACCTGGGATTAGGTTCTGGGTTTGGTTCTGGATTAGGTTCTGGTGATGGTGGTGGAGGTGGTGGTGGAAGCATACTCAAAGCTTCCTTTACAGCTTCATGTACATTAACCAAACCTGATCCTTGATCAAATTGGTCATATGGTTTATTATCAGTTGGATCAGTTTTGGTGAGTTTTATTGCATGCTTCATAAGTAAGTCTTTAACTTGCTGTTGTGTGAGATTCGGATTTGCATTCAATATTAGTAACATAGCACCTGCAACACCTGGTGTAGCCATTGAAGTTCCAGATATGGCTATATATTTGCCGTCAGCAGTTACAGGTATCCTACCTTGCTTTGCAAGCCTGTCCAACTCACTACCTGGTGTATTAGCTGCCCAAATTTGGACTCCAGGCATGGATACATCGGGTTTAAGCTTGGAGGTTTCATCTGGAGCATTCTTAACTGGCCCCCTTGAAGAGAATCTTGCTATGTCATCATCAGCTAAATCCTCTGTTTTTTTATCCTGATAGGCAGCAACAGTAACTGCGTTTGGAGCTATAGCAGGTGTACCAACCGTATTCTGCGTAGGTCCACTATTACCAGCTGCTATGGCAAAATAAACTCCATCCTGTATAGCTTTCTCAACAGCCAAAGCCAAAGGATCTTGGTTCCATGGTTTAAAAGCATAACCACCCAAGCTCATATTGGCGACAACTTTTTTACCCTCTTCTTTTGCTTTTTCTACCACTT
The DNA here is from genome assembly GCA_026418475.1 of bacterium. Taxonomy (GTDB): domain Bacteria; phylum DRYD01; class DRYD01; order DRYD01; family DRYD01; genus DRYD01. The sequence continues at coordinate 36,454 of JAOABG010000002.1, forward strand.
TGTTTATTCCCCGGATAATATCAGATGTGTATCCTGATCCTCCGTCGCTGAGGACTTTAATACCCCATATTTCAGATGATGGTGCCAAACCAGTGAACTTTCCATCACCAGCAGCTATACCAGCAACATGGGTCCCATGTCCATGTCCATCATGAGGTTTGGTATGTCCCGAAGAAGTGGCATCAAAATGATATGTTAACCTGGAACCCCAATCATCATGATTAGCAACACCTGTGTCTATAACAGCAAGTACCAATCCCTGCCCCTTGTAACCCATCTCATGTACTTTATCTGCACCAGTGATTTGCAAAGTTACGTTCTTCTCTGGTAAACTTTGAGCTTCTTCTGAAGTTTTGACTCCAACTTTTTGTCTCATTTTTTCGAGTTCTCTTGATTGTTTTAACTCTTCAGGTTCAACCAATCCCACCTTTTCATCTTTGAATACATTCATTCCCTCTGGCAAAGCCTTGTATATGTTTGGTAAAGAATTCTTCTTTACCTCTGCAAGAACAAAACCATTTCCCAAGTCTTCCATAACTCTTCCAGCCTTTAACGTCTTCAAAATCTTTTCTATTTTAGCTTTATCTCCTGTAAAGATCATTCTTTCTAGTTCTTCTCTTTGGGGCTTACGGTGCACATTCTCGTGTCCTCTTAACGGGTTTATGTTATTCATTATTCCTCACCTCCTTACTAAAAAGCTTAAACGTTTTTAATCAAAAATGGAGACATTATTTGTAAAAAAAATGTTAATTTCTAATTTTTAATTTTTTTTCATAAAAATCTAATAACAATTCAAAAGCTTCAAAAAAAGAAAGTGCAAGCCTATCCTTATACAAAGGAAGATTATTATTTGAATATCTACTCCTAAGAGGATGCTTAAAATATATTGCCAAATGTTCCTGAATACCATAATTTCCCAATTTCAGTGCTATATCCATGTGTTTTATTAGATCTAATACCAATGGTGCAGCCAAAATTGAATCTCTTCCAATCCAATTTATTTTGAAGCTCATTGGTAAGCCAAGGAACCCTTCAAAATCTATGTTATCCCAAGCCTCTTTATTGTCATATCTTGGTCTGTAAAAGCTTATGTCAACAACATGCTCAAAATCAGAATACCCAAGAATTGGTTCAAGAACGCTCAGCTTATCCTCCATCTTTAAATGCCTGTGTTCTGGCCTTGATAAAATTTTACCATCATTATTACCAAGTATGTTGGTGCTATACCAACCAATCAATTTGAAATTCCTAATTTTTAGCATAGGAGCGATCAAGGTTTTCATAAGAGTCTGACCGGTATTACCGTCCATACCTGCCAATGGAACCCTATATTTTATTGCCAAATCTTCAATAAATTCCAATTGCAATGTAACGTTGGGGGTAAAGTCTATAAATGGACAACCCTCCATAATGGCAGCAACAGCATAAGCAACAGAAGAAGGCAAATAGTTCCCATCTATTATTTTTAAATCATCAAAAGACACAGAATTTATCTGAGAACACAGTTTAAAGTTTTTCAAAGGTAAAGCCAAATATACAACAAAAACTCTATCAATTCTATTATCTCTCTTAAATCTTTTTATATCATCTCTTATTAGGTTTACTGCTTCCATGAAATTGGGCAGTTCCCACATTTTTACCGAGTAATCACTGCTGATAGCCTCATCAGAATCCCACAAATTAACATACCCCTTCATAGGAAACATATTACTCAATATTTTCTCAGAATCCCTATAAAATTCAAAAGGTATTATTCTGTGATAGTTAGCCATATTAAATGAGTTTTCCAAAAACACATCCCACCCACCAAAAACCATCTCTTTTTCACTTAAAAAGCCAACGTTTTTGAAATATTCTGTAGATACTATGCTCCCCAGACTCTGTTTATCACTTTTTGATTTGGTTCCTGTTATTACGGTATTTGCAACAGTTCCATTAAAACCAACAAACATTACACCAACCATATCCCTTCTCCTTTCCTTATTTATCCATTGGTTATCATCAAGCTAATTCCTATCAGAAAAAGAGAAATATACCCTATATTCACCTGATTTCTCATGATAGGAATATGACTTTTTAAATCTCTATAATTTAAACTATTCCAAAAATTTTTTGCTACCCAAGGAACAGTTAACAAAGAAAGAAGAGAAAAAATATTCAGAAAACCCCGGAAAAATAGAAAAACAATTATGGAGTAAAAAATTGACATCATAACCAAATAAATATAGCTTGCTTTTTTCCTTCCAAACCTAACTATCCAGTTTTTTACCTGCGCACTTTTATCATTTTCATAATCGGGAAACTCATTTATCAAAAGAACAGTAGATTTCCATAGGCCTGGTAGAAAAAAAAGCAAAAAAGTATTCACATCAAAAATATACTTATCAGTTTCAAACATACATACATATGTCCCAAGAGATATTAAAGAGAAACCGATTATCATAGCAAATTCTCCCAAACCAACAGTCTTAAAAACAGGGGTATAAAGTAAAATCATCAGAACACCAATAAATCCAATGATTAACAAAATTTTATGCTGAAAACTCAGGTATATACCAATAAGGCACCCAATGAGAAAAAGAATTATCGCAAATGTTCCCATTTCAAACGGAGATATCAACCCCCTAACCAAATATCCTCCCCCCCCACTGTATTCGGAAACACTTTCCAAAGTATCATTACCTCTCAGATAGTCAAATACTTCATTAAAAGCATTAACAGAAAGATGTAGAAAAAGAGCACCAACAAGAGTCAACAGAGCATTCAAAAAATTGAAATATCCATTGTTATAAGCCAAACTAACACCGATCAACCAACAGGGAATAGACATCAGTATTATATGAGGCCTCAAAGCTATAAAATAGTCCTTTACCCTATTAATATGAAAATTGAAAACCATACTACATTATTATTATTCTTACTACAACACTGTCTACCTTTGTTGGAAAAATAGATTTTATATTTTAAATTTACTTTTAACCTATTTTCGAGAAGTATTTTTCGAACAATGTAGCTTTTGATACACTATCTTTTATTTCTTTATTTCTTAATTTTTCAAGCAACTTCAGAGCAAACTCAAATGTTGTGGCAGGTCCCTGAGAAGTAAGTAAATTTTTATCATCAACCACAGAAGAATCCACAAAATTAGGTATTTCATCACTCAAATTTGGATAGCAAGTTGCTCTGTAATCCACCAATCTATGATGATGATTAACAACAGTTGGCCCAGCACATATAGCTGCAATAATCTTATTATTCAATATGAAATGTTCTATTATTTTTTTGATAACAGGTGAATTTTTAAGATTATGAGCGTTATTTGAACCACCCGGTATAAAAAGTGCATCATAATTATTGACCAAACTTTCAAAACTCTGATCATCTAAGATTTTGTCATCATCTAAGATTTTGCCATCGTCTAAGATTTTGTCAGCCACAACTTTAACCATCCTAGAACATTCAACTATTTGCTCATTTATAGAAATAATATCAACATCCACTCCTCCCCTTCTGAGAACATCAACAGTAATAACAAGTTCCATTTCTTCAACACCATTACTAATCAGAGTCAAAACTTTTGGTTTCTTCATAATTTTCCCCCTTATCAGCTTTTTATAAAAGCCCTTAATTTATTTATCATTAACTCTGATACAGTGTTGGGCTTGGCTTTACCCTTTAGTTCTTTCATTGCTTGTCCAACAAGAAAACCAAGTGCCTTATCCTTACCCTGCAGATAATCATCAACAGCTTGAGAATTCTTAGAAATTATTTCATCAACAACTTTTTCTATCAAAGACGTATCCTCTTGTATAAATAATCCCTTATCTTTAAAGAATTCTAAAATGTCAATCTCTTCATGTAAGATACTAATCAAGTATCTTTTTGAATTAAGAATATCTATATTTTTGCTTTCAGCCAACTTAATGTATTCAATTATATTATTGATTTGGATTCTTTCCCAATTTATCTGATTGTTATTATATAGATAAGCAAAATCTGTCTTAAGGAATTTAACAATGGAACGAGGCTCTAAATTAGAAGAAATAATTACGTTAAATAAATCATTAATTTTGGGATTTTCAAGTAAAAACATTATTTCATCATTATTCAGATTAAAAGCAAGGTATTCCTGATAGTAATGAGACGGAGTTTTGGGTATCTTTATGGAATCGATATAATCTTGATTTAAATTTAGTGGGAGCAAATCTGGTTCAGGGAAATACCTATAGTCGTGAGCTTCTTCTTTTGTTCTCATTGAGTATGTGGTTTGCGTCTTTTCATCCCATCCTCTGGTTTCCTGGATAACTCCTTTACCACTTTTAAGAATATTCGATTGTCTTTCTATTTCATAATTGAGAGCACGGATCAAAAACCTGAAAGAATTTATATTTTTTATTTCCACTTTGGTTCCCAATTTATCAGAGTTCTTAGGTTTAAGAGAGATGTTAGCATCACATCTCAAGCTACCCTCTTCCATTTTAACATCGCTTACATTCAGATAAAGAGCTGTTAGCCTAAGTAGCTCAAGGAACTCAGCAGCCTCATCAACAGAATATATAACCGGTTCTGTAACAATTTCAACAAGAGGGACTCCAGCACGGTTGTAATTCAAAAGTGTATATTTTGCCTCTCTAAGGTTATCACCACCAATATGTATAGATTTCCCGGTATCCTCTTCCAAATGTATCCTTCTCAGGTATACATACTTATTTAGGTTTGGTAAAAAAAGTCCACCTTTTGTTGCAAGAGGTAAATCATATTGTGATATCTGATAATTTTTAGGCATATCGGGATAAAAATAATGTTTTCTATCAAATTTACTCGATAGGCTTATTTGACAATCCAAAGCTTTTGAAAGTTTTATAAAATACTCTATTGCCTGTTGATTTATTACCGGTAATGATCCAGGTAACCCCAGACAAACTGGACATACATTCTTATTCGGTTCATGAGTAAACTCATTTTTACAACCGCAGAAAAGCTTTTTCTCAGTTGAAAGTTCTATGTGAACCTCTAAACCTATCACAATATCATATTCCATAAAATACCACTCCTGTTTGTATAATTTCCTATAAAAGAATTAAGTCCTTTGAATAAATTCATTCAACATATTTGTAGATTATCCTGTATTTTTGTACTTCACCCGAATATTGAATATAGATTTTAGTTTGGTATTTATAAGGATTAGTAGACACAACGATTGAATTGGATGAATCAAGATAAGCTTTACCTATTTCTTTAACATTAGCAGGAATGTTCTCATAAGGGACACTCCGGACGACCAAATCCCCAGCAGTTTGATTGGTATATAATTTTACAATAAAAGAATCTCCCAAATACATACCCTGCCAAAAAATATAAAACCTATCAAAATTAGAAAACCTATTCAAAGTGTTAGCAAAAGCTAAAAAAGTAAAGATAATAAAAAGGCTAATAAATATCATTGTTGCCATGTTAACCATACCTTTGGACATACCCATTTTATTTTTATATTTCTTATCCCAAATTCCCTTTATTCCACTATAAATACTGAGTAGTTAAAATCGGTGTAAATTTTACCTTCTATTTCAAGATTTGTAATTATTTCAACTGTTTTAGGAAGAGGAATATTTAGAATATTTGATATTTTTTCAATCTTTATCCCCGGTTGATTCTTTATTATTTCTAACACTTGATAATCGGAATCATAATTTGTTTCATGAGCAACAGTATTAGAAACAAATGGTAGATAATTCAACACTTCTGAAGGTTTGGTTATCATTATTCCTCCGGAATTTATTAACTCTTTAGAACCTTCAAATTCTTCAGAACTTTGCAAATAGGGAACTATGAGAGTTTTTCCCATTTCCAAAGCATAATTACCCGTTATAACACTACCGCTATTTTTAGACGCCTGGATAACAATAATTACTTCAGAAACACAGGAAATTAGTCTATTTCTATAAGGGAAAAAATATTTATTTGGGCGTTGATGTGGCAGATACTCAGAAAAAACAAGGCCATCAACAGCTATCTTCTGCTGTAAAGACCTATTCATATAAGGATAGTAATAATCAATCCCATTTCCAAGAATAGCAATAGATTTCATTTTGTTTAACAAAGCTTCCTTTAGAGAAATGGTATCAACACCAGCAGCCAAACCACTAACAATAACAACATTTTCAAAACTGGATAAAATTCTAATAACATCATTCGTAAATTTGGATGTCACAGTAAGTGGTTTCCTTGACCCAACAACAGAAATTCTAAAAAATCTTCGATTCAACAATTCCCAATCACCATCATAAAAAATTACCCCCGCATTATTCTCATATAAAAAATCTGGAAAATCTTTATCAAAAAAAAACTTGACTCTGTTTTTGTACCCCTCTGAATTAAAATCAAAATTATATCTCTTAATTATTTCATCTTCATTTATTTCTAATTTTCTAAATAACAAATCTATTGTCGTTTCAAAGTTATCATGAAAATTTTTTTCAATCAAATTTCTCAATTTAAAAAAATTGTACCCAAAATAAAGATATAACAATAACAATTTCTTTTCAATCATGTTAGGATCCAATAAAGAACCTCACCAAAAACGGTAATTTCTTCTGCTTAATTTTTTCAAAAAATAAAGATATAAAACCAAATAAAATTAGCGTCGTAACATAGCTAAACATAAGATCCACATAAGGATTATTGGCACGAAAAACCAACTTATCAATTGATACGTTACTCCAAAAATACTCCACAAGAAACAAATGGAAAAGATAGAAAAAAAGAGAAGATTTGCCAATCAACTCCAAATACCTACCAAATAAACCCAAATTACCAAAAATATTTTTATTACTGAAAATATTCACAAAAATTAAAGAAAAACATAGAAAAAGAAATGATAAAACCCAAAGTATGAAAACATAATCAGGAGGATAAAACAATTCCCCATAACCATCCCTTATATATTTTTGACTATTAACAAGCATGTAGCTAAAAATAACAAATGAAATTAACCAATAAACATAAAAATTAACAATCCATTTCCTACGATTTTCATTTAAAAAAACAAAACCTAATACAAATATACCAGCCCATGGAAAGATTGGAAAATATCCATCAATAAAAAACTGTCTAACACAGATATTAAAGAACAATTCAAAAGACACAACACTACCAACAGAATATTCAACAGGAATTTGATTATATCCAAAATAAAATTGCAAAATGATTGTAATAATAAAGATAATAAATATGAGCCAAATTCCCAAAACATTCCATAAACGGTACAAAAAAATGAATATCACCGTACAGAAACCAATTAAATATAGAACATCAAAAGACAAAAAAGGATATATTCTATACCCAATTAAGTCCAACAAAGATGCGACCCAAACAAGTATTAACCCCCTAACAAAAAAGTATTGCCAACCATAATCCTTTTCAATTTTATTTCTATACATGAGAAACCCAGTAATTGATACAAAAAGAGGAGCAGCAAAAGTATATACCAACCTCAAGAAAATAGGAGATTGATCAATAAAATAAGGGGAATAATTTGCAATAATCATTATAAATATAGCAAATCCCCTGAGTATATCTATTTCCCTTAACCTATTCATTAAGAATATTAATCAAAGTTAAAAATAAGCTTAACTATTTTTTTAACCATAAGATCCATTTTTATCGTTGGGTACAAATTTGTCCTCTATAGGGAAAGGAGAAAATGGCATTTTATGGGGGGCATTGAGAATAGTATTTCTATTTTTGATCTGCTTTTGGGATTGTGTTTGTTCATTTTTTTCTTTTTCTGGTTTTTGTTCTATTGGAGCTGGAGAAAATGGTCTATCTTTTTTATCTTTGATTTCCATTTTTCATACCTCCTTCCTATAATACTTTATTTTATAATGTTAACTATGTAGTTGAAGTTTGCAATTGTTTTTCATCATTTTTGAATAGATTGTTAAATTTTTCAATAATTCTATTTTTTATGTCCCCGAGTTTCTGAGCAACTCTCTCTTTAAAGTTTTCAGTTCCAACCATAGAGTATATCTGGAAGACCACTTTGGCAATTTCTATACCAATAGATACAGCGCCGAACAATCTTCCCAGTCCCAGTGCAGCCAAAGCCAATGATACACCTCCAACAATGTTAAGTAAACCTTGTATTCCTATTCCCAGATTATTTCTTTCGTCAGCCATTTGCATCATTTTAGCTCCCTGTATGATGTCCCTTGTAGATCCAATAAGTCCAAAAATAGAAGTAAGTCCTCCATATCCACCACCAAATATTGTACTCCAACCCATCCAGAATTTTCCAAGACTACCGAGGCCATTAACAAAGTCTCCTCCAGCAGTCCCTATAGCATAACTGTTTTTCAAAGTATTTTCATTATCTTTACTCTCATTTTCTGAGATTTTATTTTTAGCAGCGAATAATTTTTCAAGTCCCATGAATAGCAATGAAGCAACAGAAAACCCTACCACACCCAAAGGTCCAAAAAGTGGACCTAAAAAACTTAATAACATAGAAAATCCGCTGAGGAACCTAAATAATCCAACTTTGAAGTTTTGTGGTTTATTATCCACTGCAGAATTCTTCAGAATACTTGCTCCCTCAAGAGATTTAATTGTTCCCCCTACTATAGATGCTATACTACCCAAACCATTAGGCTGTTTAGTAAGTATATTGTTAATCAGTGCAGTAAAAGATAAAACATCGGCAGAACCTTTGATAAAATTTTCAGTTGTTTTACCCGTGGACTCCATTATTTTTTCAACACCTGAATTTTTATAAGGTGTATTTTTTTGGAATTCATCCGTTTCTTTTTCACTTTTACTTTTAGAAAACCAACTCTTTACAGTATTAAAGACCTTGGATACTACTCCTAATGAAGCTCCAACAGCTCCACCTATGACACCACCAATCAACCCATAAATTTCTTTGGCAAATCCTTTAACAGCGTTGAAAACCTTCACTCCAATAGGTAATGAAGCCAATAAACCCAATCCAATAGCAGGAACCAACCCAACCGTCCCAAGAGATAGAGAAGTTATTAACAAAGCCAAAGGAGCCATCATAACAGAACTAACAGCCAGAGCTAACGGAACATTTGCCCAGTTCCCCGCCTTCTTGTTTGATTCCTTGCCCCATTCAACACCCAAATTGAATCCATTCCTAATGTACTCCATAAAGCTTTCACTATTTTTGAGTTTTTCAAACGACATTTTGAGTTCTTCCACTTTGGTTGGATCTTCCTTTTGGAGCATCTGGTAAGTGGTTTGCCCACCTGCAACTGCACCAGCAATCGCAGAACCATACTGAGTTCCAATTACTCCAAGTGCCAATATTGATTGAAGAATTTGGACCACCTGTTCAGATATATTCACAGCAACTCCTCCAGAAAATAACAACTGAATCAGGAAAGAAATTGGAACAAGAGCAAAATTGAAAGTGAAATAAGCCAAAGCTCCAGCCAAGGCAGCCCCAAGAACTGATAAACCAACAGCTTTAGCATCCAATCTTTTTACATCGAATTCATTTATTTTTTCTTTGATCTTTTCGAAACTCTCTTTAAGCTCACTCTGCATTCTAGTGAAAAAGTCCCCAACTTCCTTTTCTTCTTGTTTACTCAATTCCGAAAAATCTTTACCAATGAAATTTTTAAAGTAACTTCCATCAGTATTAACTTCATTCAACTGTTTCTGTTGATTTATATTGGGCATTACATTCATATCATTTCCACCCCTTTTTTAACTATCTTTAATATTTAATAAAAATTATTTTCACCGTATGAAAATTAAATTTGTAAAAAAAATGTAAAAAAATTAAAGGTAAAATATTTTTAACTATAGAAATAGTAAAATATGGAATGTAAAATAGTTACTCCGTATTTTGCAAAAACTGTTAATGTAAAAGAGATATCTGTAGATAGCAGCAGTGGTGTCCTCTTAATATACCCACAACACACTGATATGATATCCTCTATAAAGAAAGATTCTGTTTTGAGGATAAAATCAACCGAAGGTAACTTAAAATATAAGTGTAACCAAGGAGTTATAAAAATTCAGTCCAACAAAGCACTTATCTTAATAGATACAGATGAAAAGGATAATATGTGAAGGTCCGAATCATTTGAGAGGGGAATTCTTTCCCCAGGGTTCAAAAAACGGTGCGTTACCCCTATTAGCGTCGTGCATAATTTTTGATACCATAATAAAGATAAATAACGTTCCTGATATTGAAGATATAAACACCATGTTATCAATCCTTATATGTACAGGCTGTAAATGTCAGTATGTTAATAACAGCATTATTATAGACAGTAGACAAATAAATAATTATGAGATAAGTTGGGAATTAGCTTCTAAAATGAGAGCTTCCTTTGATCTATTGGGAAGCTTAGTATATAGGTTTGGGAAAGCAGTCATACCTTTTCCTGGAGGATGTCTAATAGGAAACAGAAAAGTGGACATGCACCTCTGGGTAACCAAACAACTCGGGTTCGAAGTAAAAATAGACTCTGGAAATGTTATAATAAGTGATTTCAATCCTAAACACACAAATGAAGAGATATCGTTTTGGATACCCAGTGTTGGAGTCACCAAAAATGCCACATTCCTAGGTCTATTCGTATCAAAAGAAACTAAGAAAAAAATAGTGTTTCACAATATTGCAATAGAACCAGAGATAACTAACTTATGGGACTTCTTAGCAAAAAATGGAGTAAATCTGTCATATGACATAAATAAAAGGATATTACAAATATTTCCATCCAATCCACAATTTGATTCTTTAATAAACGTTGACAACATATATGATAGGATAGAAGCTGGAACATTTGCAATAGCAACATGTACAACAAAAGGCAATATCCTAATAAAAGACAATGATGATCCAAATTATTCATTAAAAACTATGCTTTCCAAATTATGGGAATTACTCAGTTCAATAGGAGCAGAAATAAAATTTGATAAAGAATATATAGAATTGAAATCTCATAAACATTTGAGTTCATTTGAAATTTCAACAGATGTTTACCCAAATTTCCCAACAGATCTTCAACCACAAATGGTATCACTAGCAACATCAATAGAAGGTATGTCAGTTGTTAAAGAAAATCTATTTGATGATAGATTCGTATATGTTGGGGAGTTATTAAGATTAGGAGCAGATATAAATGTTGTAAACAACAAGTTCGCAATAATCAACGGAGGTAAGATATTAAAAGGTGCCCCACTGAAAGCAACAGATATAAGAGGAGGAGCTGCCATATTAATAGCTGCTCTAACAGCTCAAGGAACCTCTATAATAACAAACACATTTCAAATATACAGAGGGTATGAAAAAGTTGTTGAAAAATTATCAAAACTAGGAGCAAATATATACGAAGAAACTGAAAAAGTATTAGAAGCAACCAATATATATTAGAGAAAATGTATAACAAAAAACCTAACGGAGTATTTTCATCACTGAATCAGAGAATAGGTATAGATTTAGGAACAAATAGTGTTTTAGTATATGTTAAAGGTAAGGGTATAGTTTTAAAGGAGCCTTCAGTGGTAGCAATAGATAAAAAAAAGGGGAATGTTGTTTTGGCAGTTGGTGAAGAAGCAAAAGAAATGATTGGTAGAACTCCATCACACATAGTTGCAGAAAGGCCAATAAGAGATGGAGTAATAGCAAGTTATGAAGCAGCAGAAGCTATGATCAAATTCTACGTTAATAAAGTTAAGAAAAATTCCTTAATAGGATATATTTTCAAACCAATAGTAGCGGTATGTATTCCAGCTGAATACAACAGTGTAGAAGAAAGAGTAATAAAAGAAGCAGTTATGGCAGCAGGAGCAAGAGATGTTTATATTATAGAAGAGCCCATGGCTGCAGCCATAGGAGCCAACCTGAAAGTCAATAGTGCAAAAGGAAATATGATTGTAGATATAGGTGGAGGGACAACTGATGTAGCAGTTATATCTCTGGGAGGAATTGTAGTCAAAAAAACAATAAAAGTGGCTGGAGACAAAATGGACGAAGCCATATCAAAATATATAAGAAAAAATTTCAACCTCTTGATAGGAGAACAAACAGCTGAAAGAATTAAAATATCAATCGGAACAGTTATTTCCCCAGAAGAAGATAAAAAGATGGAAGTAAAGGGTAGAGATTTATTTACAGGGCTTCCCAAAAGTATATTAATAACAAGTAGAGATACTATAGAAGCTCTTTGGGAACCAGTTAGCGAGATAGTTGATACTGTGAAGTCAGTTTTAGAAATGACACCTCCTGAACTTGCTTCTGATATAATAGAAGAAGGTATAACATTAACAGGAGGAGGAGCACTTTTAAAGGGATTGGATATAGTTATTTCAAAATCCACAGGAATAAAAGTTAATATCCCAGATGATCCTATAGCTTGCGTAGCAATAGGGACAGGTAGGTTCGCTGAAAGTCTCTAATGAACATCCTCATCATAATTCTTGATTTTGTATTGATTCTTTTTTCACTTTTGTTATCTACTTTTCTGAGATTTGATTTTGCTATACCTCCCAATTTTATATCACAAAAAATTTTATTTTTTGTTCTTTATAGTGTTCTTATGGTTTCAACATTCTTGGCTTTTGGAGAATACGAAGAAAAATGGGAATATTCGTCTTTAAGAGAATATACAAAGACAATATTAACATTTTTAAGTGTCAACATTTTTTTGGGACTGTTTTTTTATTTTAGTGAAGGTTTTTTTATTCCAAGAACAATATTTCTGACTTCAATACCACTTTCAATACTATTCATTATTTCAATAAGAATCCTATATAGAGGGCTGAAAGAATATAGTATAAAAGAAAATAAAACTACAAAATCTGTCGTTTTGTGTAAAGAGAAAAACTTAGCAACCATATATAATAATTTACAAAACCACAATATAGTGGCAATTTTTTTTGAAGAAAGAGTGCCCAAAGGAAGACTTTTCAAAGGTATACCAATATACTACAACATTTCGTATTTAAAGAATATCCCAGCAAATGAAATCTTCGTAGATAAAGAAGTAAGCCAAGATTTATACCTTAAAATAATAGATAACAAGCCTCCAGGATCTATAATAAGAAAAATAGAATTCTTACCATCTCTATTCATAGAAAATTTTCGTGTAGAAGATGTAATAAACAGAGAAAAGAGATTAATAAATATAGAAGTAGATCCAGACAAAATTTACCTTATAACAGGAGCAGGAGGAAGCATCGGTAAATACATAACCAAAGAATTAATTAATTCAGGTGCCAAATACCTCAAACTCCTTGATTACAACGAAGAGAATCTACATAATCTGATGCTGGAACTAATACCATTTGAAAAATTACACAAAGAATTCATATTATTTGATATTAAGGATCCTCTATTATCAAAATTTATAAAAGACGTGGATGTAATATTCCATTGTGCAGCCAATAAACATGTGCCAATAGTAGAAGAAAATAGATATATTTCATATAAAACAAACATAATAGGATTAATAAATACAATAGAAAACTTGAAGAGCAGGAATAGAGAATTTGTTTTTATATCAACAGATAAAGCAGTAAATCCCACCAATTTTATGGGTCTGACCAAAAGAATAGGAGAAATGATTACCTTGAGTTATAAAAATGACTACTTAAAAACCATAGTTGTAAGATTCGGTAACGTTTTTGGAACATCTGGAAGTTTAATACCCAGTGTAATAAAACAAATAAATATGTATAACAAAGTTTTTCTGACACACAGAGAAGTAAAGAGATTCTTCATGATGCCAGATGAAGCAGCTAAACTCATAATAAGTTCTTTATCAATAGAAAGTGGTAAAATAGCAGTGCTTGATATGGGAGAACAAATAAAAATTCAAGAAATAATAGATAAAATAGTCCAAATATTAACACCTAACCAAAAAATAGAAGTTGAAATAATAGGGTTAAAAAAAGGAGAAAAGATGGAAGAAGAATTGTTCTTTGAATTCGAAAAAATAACAGAAAAAAAGGACCACATTTTCATTGTTGAACCAAATATAGAAACCAAAAAAGAAGAAATACTATCCTCTATAGAAAAAATAGAAACAGAAATAAAAAATCTAAAAAACATTAATCTACAAAATATTGATGAATACTTAGTAGAAAATCTCAAAAACTTAGTTCTACAAGTAAAAAAAATATGAGCATATTAGAGGATAATTCAACAATAATCGCTATATCCAGTGGCCTAAAAAATGCTGCTATAGGAATCATAAGAATATCAGGTGATAATGCAATAAGGTTATTAAATCAAGTTTTTATACCCAGCAATCCAAAGGTAAACATTATCAATTCCAAAGGATATAGGGTTTATCATGGTAAGCTACAAAAAGGAGAAGAACTCATAGATGAAGTTATTGTAACGATTTTTAGAAAACCACTTAGCTATACAGGAGAAGAAGTGGTGGAAATAAGTTGTCACGGTAACTTAATACTGATGCAAAAGATAGTAGAAATGTTCATAAGTATGGGTTGCAGGTTAGCAAAACCTGGTGAGTTCACATTAAGAGCAATATTAAATAAAAAGATAGATCTTCCTAAAGCCATGGCAGTAAGAGACATAATAGAATCATCAACTGAACAAATGCTAAGATTATCTCTAAAAAATCTAACAGGCTCATTTTCAAAAAGAATAAATCTAATAAAGGATAGACTAATATATTGGATACCATGGATAGAAGCTTTAATAGATTTCCCAGAGGAAGATATACCAGACATAAATTTAGAAAACTTGAAAACTGAAATACTGAGTATTATCCGCGAAATAGAGAATATTATTTCTAATTATGAAATAAGTAAGATGTACCGGGAAGGTATTGACACAGTTATTGTTGGGAAACCCAATGTTGGAAAATCCACACTTTTCAATTACTTATATGGGCAAGAAAGAGTCATAATAAGTGATATCCCAGGAACAACAAGAGACATAATAACAGAGTATATAAATTTCAACGGAGTTGTACTCAAAATACATGATACAGCGGGCTTCAGAAAAACAGAAGATAAAATAGAAAAAATCGGAATAGAAAAAGCAAAAGAAATTATAGAAAAAGCACAATTAGTATTCTTAGTTATCGAATACCAATCATTTGACGATAATGATAAAGAAGTCATATACAGCATTAAGAATGACAAAAAATTACTGATCATTATCAACAAAATAGATAAAGAAAAAAATTTTGAAAAAATCAGAGAATTTGAAAATGAAATATCAGAATTTGTTATAAAAATATTTCCACAAAATAATTTCGAAATCGTATCATGTTCAGTAAAACAAAACATTAACTTAGATGAATTAAAAAACAAACTACCCCAAATAATAGGACTCTTAAAAAGCGAGGAAATAATTTTAATAGACAACTTTCAATACGAAATCTTAAAAAAGATACTATTCTTTTTAAATAAGTGTATACAGGATTTCAGTTTATCTATTGAAATTATAGCAATAAATCTCAGAGAAGCACTAAACAGTATAACAGAACTAACTGGAGAAAATATATCAGATATTGTAATAGACAACATGCTATCAAGATTCTGTATAGGGAAGTGAAAAAATTTATCATTAAAATTCATAAAATTTTTATAATCAAAATAAAAAGGTAAAACGAAAAAAAAATATAATTATAAAAAAGGAAACAATTGAAATAAATACAAAATTGTAATGAGTTTAATAGAGGAGGTAACAAAAATGCTAAAAATAAAGGATCTAAAAGCAAAAGTTAAATCAGTAGACAAGCAAATCCTAAATGGAGTAGATTTTGAAATAAAAAAAGGTGAAATACATTGTATAATGGGCAAAAATGGGAGTGGTAAATCCACCCTGGGTCACATAATAATGGGTAACCCAGATTATGAAATAACAGATGGACAAATTTATTTCGAAAATGAAATAATAAACGATCTACCAACTAACGAAAGAGCTACAAAGGGAATATATTTGGCTTTTCAAAATCCGATAGAAATACCAGGTGTCACACTGGCAAACTTTTTCAGATATACAACCAAAAAATTCTACTCAGAAGATGTACCATACCCAAAAATCAGAAAACAAATAGTAGAATTACTTGGAAAATTTGGTATACCTGAAGATACAATGAGAAGATATTTAAACGAAGGTTTTTCAGGCGGTGAAAGAAAAAGAATAGAAGCAATGCAAGTATTGGTCTATAAACCCAAGTTAGCAATATTGGATGAAATAGACTCAGGATTAGATATAGATGGTTTGAAAAACGTCGTTAAATATATAAACGAATATGTTGAACATAATCCAGATACCTCAATAATATTCATAACCCACTATTCCAGATTATTGCAGTATCTTTCTCCCAACATGGTTCACGTAATGATTAATGGTAAAATAGTCTTATCTGGGGATATGTCTTTAGCAAAAGAGATAGACGAGAAAGGTTACTCGTGGTTAGAAAATAGCGTTAAAACCTAAGTGAGGGGAGGTAATCTTTATGGAAGACAGATCTGTACTTGAACTCAGAGAGATGGCCGAAAGTTATAAATACGACTTCAAGGATCCATATCTATATAAGGAAGTTTTTGAAAAAGGATTAGATGAAGAAAAAGTCATAAAAATAAGTAAGATCAAAGGTGAACCCCAGTGGATGACAGAATTCAGAGTCAATGCCTACAGAGTATTTATCAGCAAACCAATGCCAACATGGGGTAATACAGAATTACTCAACAAAATCAATTTCGATGATATACATTACTACGTAAGACCTGAGGAAGATCATAAAACTTCATGGGATGACGTCCCAGAATATATAAAGAAAACCTTTGACAGATTAGGTATCCCTGAAGCAGAAAGAAAGTTCTTAGCAGGAGTAACGGCACAATACGAATCCGAAGTCGTCTATCATTCCATAAGAGAAGATTTAGCAAAACAGGGTGTAATTTTCACTGACATGGATACAGGATTAAGAGAGTATCCAGAGATTGTTAGGAAATATTTTGGGACAGTGGTTCCACCAGAGGATAATAAATTTGCCGCTCTTAACAGTGCTGTGTGGTCAGGAGGATCTTTCGTTTATGTTCCACCAAATGTTAAAGTATCAATTCCTTTACAAGCTTATTTCAGAATAAATGCTAAAAACATGGGGCAATTTGAAAGAACACTAATTATAGCAGATGAAGGATCAGAAGTAACCTATATAGAAGGATGTACAGCACCCGTATACTCATCACAATCGTTACACTCAGCAGTAGTGGAAATAATAGCTCTACCGAATTCAAAAGTACAGTATATTACCATACAAAACTGGTCCAGAGATGTATACAACTTGGTTACAAAAAGGTCAGTGGCTTACGAAAATGCAAAAGTTGGATGGATTGATGCAAATATAGGAAGCTTACTAACAAT
Source organism: bacterium (assembly GCA_026418475.1). Lineage (GTDB taxonomy): Bacteria > DRYD01 > DRYD01 > DRYD01 > DRYD01 > DRYD01. The sequence goes on from JAOABG010000002.1 coordinate 53,840, forward strand.
GAAATATCCTTCCATTTATCTTTTAGGAGAGGGAGCAAGAGGAGAAATAATATCAGTTGCATTCGCAAAAACAGGACAACATCAAGACGCAGGCTCGAAAATAATACTCGCAGCTCCAAATACCTCAGCAACAGTAACATCAAAATCAATATCAGTTGGCAGTGGTAGAGCAAGCTACAGAGGACTTGTTAAAGTTTATAAAGAAGCAAAGAATTCTAAAGTAAACGTCCAATGTGATGCTTTATTGCTCGATCCAGAAAGTAGAACAGATACATACCCGGTGATAGAAGTTCACCAACCAAATGCAGCAATAACACATGAAGCAACAGTAAGTAAGATAAGTGAACAACAATTATACTATCTAATGTCACGAGGGCTATCACCAGAAGAAGCTAAAACTCTAATAATTCATGGATTTATTGAAAACTTCGTTAAGGAATTACCAATGGAATACGCAGTAGAAATGAATAGATTAATAGCATTAGAAATGGAAGGAAGTGTAGGATAAAGAGGTGATACAAAATGTTGGTAAAAGAATTATATGAAAAATTACCTGAACCTTTGAAAACAGAACATACGTGGAGATATAGTGAGTACTCGTTCTTCGTTAAAGATAAGGAACCAAAAACAATTGTTCAAATCAATCAGAATACAGAACTTGAAAGCGAGGAAATCAAAATTACAAAAGGAGATCTATTTGAACCACTAACTCTGAAATACCCAGAAAAAATAACACTACATAACTTAATTCATCACAAAGAAAAGTTTTCATTAGATATATCAAAGAGTGGATTCTATTACTTTGAACAAAAGCTGTTAGGAGAATACAACATACTAAGAACACAAATAAGAATAGCTAATAATATAGAAACAGATATCATAATGAGTCTATCAGATGAATCAAAAAATTCAACAAATAACAATGTAATAGAAATACAAGCACAAGAAAATAGCAAAGTTAGAATATTTTTTGATAACCATTTTTGTAATTCTTACACCCATAACTTCATTTACTTGGATATGAAGGATAACTCAGATATAAGATTGTTGTTTTCAACTTTCAATCCCAAATATGAGAAAACCCATGTAAAAGCGCTTATAAATGGGCTGGATTCCAACTTTATAGTATACATATTAGCCAAATTAAGTAACAATGATCATGTTGACTACAGAACAGAAAATGTCCATTTAAAATCCAACTCCAAAAGCCTAAGCGTCTACAGATCAATAGTCAATGACCAAGCAAGAAGTATATACACGGGAATGTTAAAGATAGAAAAAGAAGCTAAGTATTGTAACGCTTACCAAAACAGTAGGAACATATTATTATCTGAAAAAGCAAGAGTTGAAACAATACCAGAATTGGAAATCCTAAATCAAGAAGTTGCTTGCACCCATGGTGCGGTAGTATCCTCACTAGATGAAGAATCAATATACTACTTCATGTCAAGAGGAGTTAGTAGAGAAGAAGCAACAAAACTACTAACCGACGGATTCTTACTGGACAAATTGGAAGATAACTTTGGAGAAAAATTATATAATTTCATATATAGAAAAGTAACAGGAGAAGAATACATCTAGAGGGAGTGAGCATAATGACAAATAATCAATGGATAGAAGCAGGAATTATTGAAAATTTCAAAGAAAATAATAAGAAGGTAATAAGGGTTAATGATGAACTAGAGGTTATGGTTATAAAGATTAAAGATTCTTTTTTTGCAATAGAAAACAAATGTAGCCACGATGAGAAACCCCTTTCAGATGGGAAAATAATAGATGGAGAAATTATAGAATGTAAATACCATGGTGCAAGATTCAACTTGCAAAATGGTAAAGCTTTAAAAATGCCTGCAGTAACTCCAATTAATATATTCAAAACTAAAATAGAAAATGACAAAATATACATACTAATAGAATAAAACGTAAACCCTAAAGAAGTATGCTTTTAATCATGATAAAAATTTTTTTTATATTTTTTTTATATATTTTTCATTCATGTCCACTATGTAATCAAGTTACTGTTGAAAAAGACTTCTTATTACATTCCAAAGAAAAAAGAATGGGTATATATTACCATGTTAACTTTAGTGATGAATTGGTTTTCACAATAGGTTATGAAAAGATGAATTCAGGAGAAAATGTTATATCTACACTATCTTTTCCATTCAAAAATTATAAATTTTATACACTATACGAAAAAAATTCAGTGGGTTTTGCAGTTGAAAAATTTATTCACAATGAAAATTCAATATACATTGAAATAAATAACTTAAAAGAAAAAGAACTGAACATGTATTACTACCATAAAATATTTGACAACATCATGCTAAAAATAGGAGCAGAAAAAATAAACAAAGATAAAATAGATCCGACAGTAGGCTTTTTAATTAACTTTTGATGATATTTGAGAATAATATTCTACTTTTACTAATATTGTATGCTGTTTTGTCGGATTTGGCCACAGGTTTAGGAGTTTTACCTTTTTTATTTGTAAAAAAAATTTCGTCCAAGTTATTTGGTATATTGGCTGCTTTGTCAGGAGGTATGATGTTAGGTGCCTCCTTTGTAATAATTGTTGATGAAGGATTTAAAACCAGCGTTATTCTAACTCTGATTGGGTTAATCTTAGGAGCTTGGTTTGTATACTATAGTTCAGAAAAGATGGGAAACAAAGATATAAAGTTTGAGAATATGTCTCAAAGAGATGCAAAGATTGCTTTTCTTACCTTTATTATTCTATTCGTTCACAGTTTTCCAGAGGGGGTGGCAATAGGAATGGCTTTTAATGGTTCTGAACCAGTAAAACTTGGAACAATCATGTCATTAGCAATTGCAATACACAATATTCCTGAGGGTTTAATGATAGCACTCACAATGTATCCAAGAGGAGTTAGTTTATTCAAATGTTTTATATATGCAGTTTTATCAAGTTTACCACAGCCAATAGCAGCCATACCAGCTTTCTTCATAGGGCACATAATATGGTGGACAATACCCTTAGGGTTTGGGTTCGCAGGAGGTGCAATGATATACCTCACAATAGCAGAAATATTACCAGAATCACTTGAAAAAACAGATAAAAATATAGTATCATTCAGCTTCATAACAGGAATAGTATTAATAACTTTCCTAACCAAAATATTCAGCTAAATATAATCCCCTGAAAAACAATGTTCCAAGATATAAAAAGCATAATAAAATATAACATATTGGATATATATGGCATAATAAACTCGGATTTTATTATTTACTGCTTTATTATCTCGCTAATCTTTTTATTGGTCCCCCTATTAAATATTTTTTCAATAGTATTCCTAGTGTTTTTTATTACTCTTTCATTGAGACAATTTTTAAAACAACTAGCAGTAGAAAAAAGTTATATTGAATTCTTCATAAACCCAGCCGAAAATTCTTCTTCATGTCCCAAAATAGAAAATATCTTTAAAAATACAGACAAAAATGAAATAAAACTAATTTTTATTAATTCACTCTTAAGCATTTTCATTATAAACATATGGATACCAATTATATTAATTTTGATATATTTTTTCTTTATATCTATTAAAATCTCTTTTTTTATGAAGGGTATACTCATTTTTGTTATAGTTTTGTTAACTTTTTGCTGCGTATTAATGCAAATCTTTTCATACTTTATTTTTCCATTAGTTTTACTAAAAAGTATAGAAGTACAAAACCATAAAGAATTCATAAAAAACGTTCTCCAAATTTGGGATGACTTTAAAGATGAGAACACTTTAATTTTTTTCAGAAGCCTATTTTTCGACACTTTCTGGAGAATAATAATCTTTCTTATAATTTTATCTCCCATTTTGATCTTTATTTTCATATTTTACAAAATTCTGATTACAAATATTATCTTTTCAGTGTTTATTGGATGGCTTATGATTTCATTGATACTCGGATTTTCTATAACACTATTTGTTATTGATTTGGTAAAAAATTATTACATATATTTCAATTTCGTATAAATTAATGAAAGGAGGAAACATATGATAGGACTAATACTTTTAGCCGCAGGAAACTCAGAAAGATTCATACAATCAATCAACGAATTTATAAATCAAAAACTCATAAATAAAGACTCCGAATCATTAAAGATTGATAAAACAAATCAAATAAATGAGATCATAGATCTCATAAACAGAGGAGCCAAAATTAACAAGGCTTTCCTCAAAATCGGAAACTCCATGGTATGGGAATACTCAATAAATGTGTTCAGCAAATTCAACAAACACATAAACAACATAGTTTTCGTTCTAAACCGATCGACATTTGAAATACACAGAGAAATTATAAGTCAAAAAATTCAAAAATACAACTTCAATAACCTCGAATTCATTGAAGGAGGAAATAAAAGACAAGATAGCGTATTCAATGGAATAAAACTATTAGAAAATAAATACATAGACTACATTATTATACATGACTTGGCAAGACCATTAATATCAGAAAACGATATAAAAAAACTAATAGAAACAATACAAGATTATGATGGTTTGACATTATATTCACTACCAAATGATTCAGTAGTAGCAAATTACGATAACAAAATAACCTATTTACCAAGAAATTCGATATATCTCATAAAAACTCCTCAAATTTTTAAAAAAAATGTAATCCTCTGTTGTCACCAAGAACTCAGAAAAGAAAACCTCCAACTTGAATTCACCGACGACATATCCCTGCTTGAATTTTACCTTTTCAAAACTGGATTCGTTCCAGCAAACCCTCTGAACATAAAAATTACAACAATACATGACTATATATTATTAACCCAAATAATCAACACAAATGACTTCTCATTTTTTTAAATTCGAACTCTATTACAAAACAGTATAAAATAAAAAGGGGGAGATTAATCTCTCCCCCTGATTGATTCCTAATTATCCACTATTTTATTACTTTTGACCGAATTTAACTCTTGCTCCGAACCACAACTGTGTTCCTTTCCAATCTCCATTATCTAATATTAAGTTTCCAGAGTTATTTCTAAACGATTTGGTGTCAAAATTCAAGAACCTGTAATTTGCAAACATGTGAACATCTTCGTTCATCTTCCAATCTACTCCCAATCTCAACGCATCTGAACTCCATGACATGTTCTCTGATTGCACTGCTGCTGTATCTTGAGCATCAAAAAACTTACCATCACTTTGAACTGATGTATATGCCAAGTGCCATGTCCATTTCTCATTTGACTTGTATCTCAACATTATATCATATGATGTTAATGTGTAATCTATATTGTCACCCGGGTTATTCACTCCTGCTGTATTTGGTATCTTCCTTGCTACATCAGTAT
>JAOABG010000030.1 GCA_026418475.1 bacterium
TCTATATCCATAACCTGCCAAGTTTTCTCTTGAAGCTCTTTCTTAGTTAACAAAGGATAAGAAATATGCTTACCGCTGAAAGTATCTATTTTTCTGTTCCCGTCTAAATCCAATACTAATGGAGATATATTATGAGTTGCCCAAACTTTAACTTTTATCTCACCAGATATATTTCCCTGAATATTTATCCCTACATCTCCTTCACCCACAAAAGCAGAATATGTTCCAGTCAAGTCTTTAGAAGCATTAACATAACCCACAGACTCTCTTCCAGGAAAGTAAAAGCCATCTATTGTAGGTTGAGAATAATTTATGATAAAACTTACATCAGCAAATCCTATTGCATTGAGAATCTCCTGTTCAGGATAAGAAGCGTTATTTAGTAAATCTATAGCCTTATTCCTCATTCCTTGCTTAAACTCTTCAGACCATCCATTGACTGTCTCGTGGTGCCCATAATAATAGTCTGGCAATCTTTTAGGAGCTAAATTTATGTCCTTTCTAACATCAGTTGTAATATTCTTATCTTCATTAATCGATCCCTTTTTTATACCTGCCATAGCCATAGAAACAATTATCAAAGCGATCATAATAAGATATAAACTTTTTTCATTTTATAATCACCTCCCAGTATTTATTTATAAGGTAACAAATTACAAAATTAGTAAACTTATTAACTAAAACCTATAAAAATTTTTCAGTAAAAGAGTTACTACTTTTTATATNTTGTAAGAACAGTATTGGCATTGATATCAACCAAAACCATATCCTCTATTCTAATTCCTCCTATATCGGGTATGTAAACCCCAGGTTCAACCGTTATAACATTGTTAACTTTTAGGAATCCAAATCCTCCCGAACTTAAGGATGGAAGCTCATGAATTTCTAATCCCACCCCATGCCCCAAACCATGGGTAAACCGTTCTTTTAAATCATACTTTTCAAAAATATTAATAGCAACATTATAAGGCTCAATAGAAAGAACACCATATTTTATTGAGTTTATGGCAGCTTCTTGAGCTTCCAAAACTATATTATACAACCTGCTAAATTCAGGGTTCTTACCAATACAAAAAGACCTAGTTATGTCACTATGATAGTAGTCTACAACTGCACCCATATCTATTATAACAAAATCACCTTCTTGAAGAACAGTATTTGATGGAGTATAATGAGGAAAAGCGGTATTTTTACCAAACGCAACAATTGGTTCAAAAGCTGTACCACTTCCTCCTAGTTCTATTATCCTATTCTTTATGAAATTTGCTAGCTCAATTTCGGTAATTTTCCCAATACCATTGTATAACCTTTCCTCAGCTTCTTTAAGTACCATCTCAGATATTTCTAAAGCCCTCTTTATCTTTTTTATTTCTTCTTCGTCCTTTTCAGCTCTTAAACTTTCTACTAAATAATTAAAACACTTTACTTCAAAGCTCTGAGAAAAATATAAAAAATCCCCAACTTTCATATTATTCTGTTCTACACCCAATCTCTTCACGTTTAGGTTATTAAGTAAGTCGACAGCCTTTTTCAGTATACTTGCCTTGTCCAAAGTATCAATAATATCTATATCCTTGTCTACTTCGTTTTGAGCTCGCAAAATATACCTACCATCGACAATTATGTAATCCCTATCCCTTGTGATAATCAGAACGCCAGTGCTACCAGTAAAACCCGATAAATACATAAAATTTGGTCTGTAATTGGTTATAAAAGCATCAACACCAAATAAATACAAAAATTCCTTGATTCTCATCCTTCTATAATTCATAATACTACTCCCCTTTTCTTATTAAGTAATCTATTGAATCAATAATTTTTATACCATTTTTTTTAGCCAATGACCTATGTGCAAAATTATTATAACCCCATGAAGACATATATAAATTAACACCTTTGGCATAATTTCTTATTTTTAACAAATTTTCTATTAAATCATCAACAAAATGCAAATCCCGTTCCACTATACCCCATAGGTTTATTATCTCTTTTATTTTTTTACCTTTGTGAATAAAATCATTCTCTTTTGCAAATACCACATTGGGATCGATCGGAATACCATAGTAATGTAATATTGAAATTATAGCATACTTCTGCTTAGTTGAAAGAATCCCAACATTATACCTTTTATAAACCTCCATAAAAATTCTAACCTCTTTCTCAAAAGGCTGATTCAACAAAATCCAGAACTCCTCATTCATATCCTTTATATATCTCCTTGAATCATAAAATGATTGAATAAATAACTTTAAATCATCACTTTTTTCTTCAACAACTCTCTTTTTATAAGCATAGTAAAAATTATCATTGACATTTTTATAATTTAAACTTTTAAGATCAAAATAATTGTTATCAATCAAATATGAGATAATAAAAAAATCATCCACATCTATACAATATGTTCTAAATTTTCTAAAATATCTATTGAGATTTTTAGTTTCTACTTCAAATACTCTAAAAGCATGATCAGCAGCGTACTTACCTATTGAATGTAAAACTTTGGAAGTTTTTAACTTAGCAAAATGTTTGGAAATATTTGAGTTTGGGAAAGAGTTAATATATGTTAACAAAATTATAGCAGTAACTTCCCAAGAGGAATCAAACAAAACACCATCAAAATCCAGCAATATGTTCACTTTATCTCCCCTCTATTTTTTTCTTATAATGATTCTTGAACTCCTCTAATTTTGGAGATATAACAAATAAACAGTATGGATTACTGAGGTTTCTTTCAAAATAATTATGATGATACTCTTCAGCTGGAAAAAACTCTTTAAATTCACTAATCTCAGTAACTATCTCATCGTTCTCATAATTCTTGAATACTTCCATTTTCTTCAACTCCCTGATATATTGCTCAATGCACCTTTTTTGTTCATTATCACGGTAAAAAATGATAGATCTGTACTGTGTTCCTATATCATTACCTTGCCTATTTTTAGTAGTTGGATCATGAATAAAAAAGAAGATCTCCAATATCTCTTCAAGAGATATAACAGAATCATCAAATTCTATGTCAACATCTTCTGCATGTCCAGTCTGACCTGAACACCCCTGCTCATAAGTTGGGAATTTAACATATCCTCCACTATAACCAGGAACAACATTAGTTATGCCCTTTACATTTTTAAATACAGCTTCTAAACACCAAAAACATCCTCCTCCTAAAGTAATTTTTCCCAACATTCTGTTACCTCTTCCTTAAAATAACTCTATTGAAAACCAAATTAACCTTAGATTTGGAAAAATTAATCATATTAAATCTAATGTTAACAAAATTGTCAACATAAAATCTATCAAAACTACTATATTTCTGATCAACAACATAAACATTGTCAAAATCAATATGTACAAAATTAGTTGTAATATAATGTCCAGAAATCCTATCAATAAAATCAACTCTCAATAATACAGAATCCATAGATTTCTGAATAATTGAATAATCAACTATATTATTTGGAAACCTCAAAACAAAATATTTTTCAATTTTCATAGTAGAATTTACAAAACAAACTAGGATAGAATCGGAGTTGAATCTTTTAGTATCCATCATCAATTTCAAATCGCTGAAATCTTTGTAATTATTCTTTTCAAGGATAGATAACAAAACATAACCTCTAAATTTCTTTGTTTCATTCTCAGAAAAGTAAATCGGATAATCCACAAAATTTGTCCCCAATATTATTGGATTCTCAACATCTCTCAAATTGTATTTGCTCAAAACTATATCAAAATCGAAAAAGTTGCTAATCAAACCAATCAAAAAGAACTTTTTACCAGTTTGTTCATAACTTTCATACACCTTTACAACATTATAACCATAATAGGTACTAAAAATNTTACTTTCCATGGAAACAAAATCCTTAGAAAAAAATGTTACTAGCATAGAATATCCACTACCAAAACCATTGGTATTAGAAATTAAAAAATATTCTGAATCACTAATTTTATTTATATAAATACCCTCAGAAAAATTATATATATTTGGAATCAAAACAATATTGTTATCCGAAAATAAGTTTTTAGCTAAAAACAATTTGTTATCAATACTACCAGTATAAAAACCATCCAGAGAGAAATTTATAATTATATTATCTGTATATTTTTCAAGTGCCATACAGAAAATATGCAAAAAAACAAAAAACAGTACAAAAATTCTCATTTTTTACCCATTACAAGCTGAATACTCATTATTTTCCCTTTCCTCATTATCTCAATGTCAATGTTTTGGCCAGGATTAGTTTGTAAAATTAAATCAATAAAATGATTAGCATTAATGACTTTCTCATCATTAAACTTCAAAATTACATCGTTAACTTTTATTCCATACTTATGAGCAGAACTATTGGGAATAACTTCAGCTACAATAACACCATAATCTATACCTAAATAACTTTTCACATATTCAGGTATATCTGCAACCCTAACCCCTAAAAATGGCTGACCTGAATAACTCATACCAGCTTTATTTTTATTTTTATCAATGAAATCCTTAACTATATTTGAAGGTATGGCAAACCCAACTCCAGTATTCGAACCACTGGTTGAAGCTATAACAGTATTTATACCAACCAATCTACCATAAATATCAACCAAAGCACCTCCAGAGTTACCGGGGTTAAGAGCAGCATCAGTCTGTATTAAGTTGGAATAACTAAATCCCTGGATTACCTTCAATTTCCTGTTCTTTGCAGAAACAATACCCATTGTCACAGTCATCTCAAAACCAAAAGGATTACCTATAGCAAAAACAATATCCCCAGCCTTAACATTATCAGAATTAGTAAAATCTATAGATTTTAATCCCTTTGAAAAATTATTAATTTTTAACAAAGCTAAATCTAATTGATTACTTATTGCCAATATAGATACGCTATCATAAACATTTCCATAAGAATCCTTAATCGTTATAGTAGGTGCTCCCATAGCTACATGAGCATTTGTAATAACCAACCCACTTGAAGAAACAATAACCCCACTACCTACTATCCTTGATTGATAATTGAAATAATCTTCAAATGGAGTTCCTTTGAAAAATTCATAGTATTTCTTCAAACTCTCATCAACATTAGATGGACTCGATAGGATACTAACTATCGCAGGTTTAGCCTCATCTATAACTTTTCTTATCTCTTCCTGTAAAGAATATAAAGATTGTGTTTGAATTTTAGCCCTAACATCAAATAAAAATAAAATCAAAATTAAAAATAAAGCAATTAAAAAATAATTAGAAACAAATTTTTTCATAAAAAACCTCATTCTAATCCACCTCCAATCAAAAATGAAATATTATACCTTTATGAATAACATAAACTTCAGAAAAAAAGAAATTATGTAGATAATCATTTCTAATCATTGTCAACTTTGAAATAATGTCATAATCAGTTTTTACCAACTTTCTACCTACAATGAAATCCGGATTGAAATATCCATTCATTAACTTCAGTAACTCAATTCTATTAAATATCCTAACAAAAACTATCCCTCCATTATTAATAATATCAATAAAATATGAAGAGTAACTCATAAAAGCAGAAGAATTAACGAAAAAAACTTTACTAATATTCGAAAAATTAAAAACTTTCTTTAACCTCTTTTGATTTTTATCAATCTTATTCTTATGAAATATAAGACTATCACGTGGATTATCAAGTACAACATAATTATTTTTGGGAATACCCAAAAAATTGTCAATACCTATCAAAAATATTAGGCCATATAAAGGAAAATCCTTTGATACAAGAGTTTTAACAAAATACCTACCAGAATCAAAAAATATATTATAGAAATGTTCTCTAATATTCTTATCAAAAACAAATACTTCCTTTAATCTGGTGGTAATCATACTCCCATTGGAAAATAATCCTTTTGTATCAAATTCAATAACTGGCTTTAGCTTTAACTCCACAAACAAATATATATCCACCTCAGTAGAGGTTATACTTCCATCATTAGCTATTGAAGTCCTTATATTTTCCTCTTTTTCAATAAGAACATCATAAATATCAACTATCTGGGACAATATATATTTATTGTTAACAGACAGTACAACCAAAAAATTACCCACATTTAAATAATAATTATTCTTCATAAAATCATTATACCTATACCTTACATAGATATATCCCCCATGGAAAGATGCAACCTTACCAATCAAAGTTTTTATGTTATCCATCATTGTGAATAATAATTTGTTATAATCTCTATAACACTGACATTTCTCATACCACTTAAAAAATTCTCTATTTTATAAATAGTTTGTTCAAGCAATTTTTTGTTATTAGAAACAATTGCTAAACCAATTGTTGTTATGTGTAGTTTTTCATTATCAGCAACTTCTGCTATAGAAACCTTAAACTTATTAATTATTTTTTGCTTAACAGAATTAATAAGAGACCTCTTTTCCTTTAGATTTTTAGGGTGATCATTTAAAAACAGGGTTATTTTTGCTGCCAATATAAACATCCTTCATACGGAGGGAGCGGGATTTGAACCCGCGGTATCCCTTTTGGGGATACACCCGATTTCCAGTCGAGCGCCTTCGACCACTCGGCCATCCCTCCAATAAAATCTATTTTGATAAATTAATCTTATCAATAGTATTCAATTCCGCTACAAATTTATATTTACCTGTCTTTACAGGATTCCCATTCATATCAACTTGATCCCAAACTTTTATTATGCTAGTCGTTTCTCCAGGCTTTAAAGATAATCTATGAGTCTTAGGAACTAAAGGAACAGCAGGCTTTGTAGTCCAAACCTTATAATAGTACTTCGTTAAACCCAAATCTAAATAAGAGTAAACAGTAAAATAAACCATCTCTGAAGTCAAAAAATCTATATCTACCCTATTTTTGGTGCTGTTGTGAATAATAACTTTTATCGTAACTTTTTCACCTTGTGAATAACTGTCTTTATCGGTCTCCAATTTGAAAACCAATCCTTTATATTTTATCTCTACATTCTGTTCAAACACACTCTTATTAAGATAATTATTGATGAATGATCCACCAACAAATATAAGAATAAGAAAGATAAAGAAGAAAGAGAGAGTACTTTTAGAGTAATCTTTTTTATTTTGCTCCAATTCAGAAACCTTGTGTTTAATCTTAGGTCTTAACATAAAATCCCCTTACTTTCTTATTCAAATTCTTCATCGTTATTAAGTCTCCAAGTGCCTGAGCTACGAAATAACTGTTAATATATCCCAAATCATTTTTAGATTCCACAATTACTTGAATAAAAGCGGCTTTTTCAGGACCACCTTTGTAAAACTGCCCCACAGAATGTAAATACCTTGGCCCAAAACCACAAACAACAACTCTACCACTAAACTTAACCAACTTATCCCTCAAATTTTCTAACAAATCAAAATAATCAAATGAAGAATAAAACTGAATTGCAACATATGAACAATCACCAATTCCCAAAACCCAATCCCTAACTCTTTCAAAAATTGCATCAAAATTATCAACTACCTCATAATATTCAAAAATATTATAATTTTCTCTTATTACCTTGTTAGTTACATCTTTAGATAACTGTACATCAGGCTGGTTAAACGGATTAACTTTTAAATATGATGAAACAGCAGCAGTGTAAATAAACCACACATACATCCACTTAGGCAAATCTTCTAAATAACTTTTTAATTCAAAATTTCCAAGAACCATATCCTGAGGAACATTAAAATTATAATTTTTATAAACAACAGGAAGAATACCCCTTTTGTTTTTCCCTGTACTCTCAGCAATCAATTGCTCCAACCATAAACCCATTACAAAATCATTCTTCTCATATCTGAAAAATAGATAATAAATGTCATCCTTAACTTTTTCTATTTCATAAAAATCTGGAAAATTTTTATTAACAAATTCAAACAAGTTTTCCCTTATATCTTCAAAATCCTTGGATATTTTATCAATATCAACACCAGCCAAAAAAGATGGAACTAAACCAAACTCAGTGAATGCAGAATACCTGCCACCAATATTGGGATTAGGATTGAAAACCAACTTGTTATTTTCCTTGGCTTCCTTATCAAGAGGGGTGCCCTCATCTGTAATAAAGACAAAGAAACTTCCCGGAAACAAATCGTAAAAATATCTATAGAGGACCACAGTTTCAAGAGTTGTTCCTGACTTACTTGAAACAATAAATATATTACTCTTACCACTTATCTGGTCACAAACGGTCTTTATCTGATCGGGATTTATAGTATCAAGAACATATACTTTTTTATCTGTAGGATATAAAGTTGTAAAAACCAAAGGTGCTAATGATGAACCCCCCATACCCAACAAAATAACGTTGTCATATGAAGGAATCCCATACAAGTTTTCTTTTATAACGTTCACAACATTCTTTACATCAAGATCAACCCAATCTATTCTATTTTCTATTTCATTATCCCTTATCCAAACTGATATATTTTTATCTTTTATTCTTTGAATTATATCCAACAGATTTTTGATCATCTTTCACAACATTCCTATCTCTATATTTAATACTCTCACAATCATTTATATCCTTTTATATTTAATCACTTTTTCTTTCTTCAACGTTATCTTTTAACATATCATAAAGCTTATTATACTTCTGTTCATTGTAAAATAATTCATATAGATCTTCCAACATTTTATTATTAAAAAAAATGGATAAAAAAGGCTCAGAAAAAACTACAATATGACCTATTATCCTTCTAAAAGGTAGCATACTTTCCAAAAAGAAAATTCCCAATCCTTCCAAATTATACTGTTTACAAATATTTGCTATCCTATTTTCTATTTCCATAAAATCCTCACCTCTAAATACCAATTTTCTTTTGTACTTTTTGAAATTTCTCCAAAGCAAAATCCAAATCATCTTTAGAATGAACAGCAGAAATCATTACTCTTATCCTGGCCTTATTCTTAGGAACAGTGGGGTAAAATATTGGCATGGCAAACACATCCTCATCAAACAACATTCTCGCAAATTCCTGAGTCAAAGACTCATCAAAAAGCATCACAGGAATTATAGGAGTTTGACTGTTACCCAAATCAAAACCTAAATTCCTCATCTCTGTCTTAAAGTAATTGGTATTACTCCATAATTTTTCAACAACATCAGTATTCAAAATAATATCAAGTGCTTTAATAACAGCTAAGGTATCGGGAATAGTCAAAGCAGAAGAAAACAAAAATGGTCTGGCCTTCTGCTTTAAAAACTCAATAACCCTATAATTTGAACTTACAAATCCACCAACAGCTCCAAAAGCCTTTGAAAGCGTCCCCACCTCTATATCCACTTTACCATGCAAATCAAAATGGTCAACTATTCCCCTGCCATTCCTACCCAATACCCCTTCACCGTGAGCATCATCAACAACCAAGATTGCATCATACCTATCACACAATTCAGCTATCTGAGGAAGAGGTGTAATATCCCCATCCATAGAGAAAACACCATCAGTTATAACCATCTTCCTCCTTGAAAAACTCGCCTCCTTGAGTTTACTCTCCAAATCATCCATATCAACATGCCTATATATAAACCTTTTTGCCTTTGAAAGTCTGATAGAATCAATAATAGAAGCGTGATTCAATTCATCAGAAATAACAGCATCATCTGGACTATCAAGAAAAGTGGGAACAACAGCAAGATTAGCATTAAAACCAGATTGGAAAAGAACAGTATCCTCAGTATGTTTAAATTCTGATAATTTTCTTTCTAACTCAATATGTAAAATATTGGTTCCAGCTATACTTCTAACAGCCCCTGGACCTATACCGTATTTTTTAATCCCCTCAATACAGAAGCTGATGATTTCCGGATGATTAGCTAACCCCAAATAATTATTAGAACACAAATTTAGTTTCTTTCTTCCTCCAATAGTCACCCAAGAACACTGTGGACCCTCAATAACTCTTATATTGTTATATCTTGAACTTTTCTTCAAATCCTCAATCTCTTGGATTAAAAAATTGAACTTATCTTTAACCATTATTGAACCCTATTCCAACAGTCTCTTATAATGGCTTGAGTAGAGAACTTATATTCCGCTCTCCACCACAGCGGATATCATCCTCCCTCAAAAATAAACAAATAGTAATTACTAAAATATTTCTTATAAACATCTCTAATATAGTTACTATTTATAACAGAAATATAAGTTGACAAATAAAATGGCGATATCTTTTTATCCCTATAAATTATAGAATAAACTAAATTATCAGCCAATATGTCAGTAGACATAAACATCAATTTAATCTTATCAATCAATTTCTGTTTTGAATATATAATTCCTTCATCAGTCAAATCTGGATTATCTATAATTTTATTCATTATTTTCCTAACTTCACCCTGATTTTTGTAATAACAAGAAGTAAAAATGACATAATAAGAAGTATACTTTAAAAGTGGATAATCTGAATAAACAGAATATATCAAACCTTTCTTTTCTCTTAATTCCTTCCAAACTACACCATCAAGATCATCAGCAAGAAAGTTATCTATTACCAACATGGCAAGGTATTCATCGAAATTCCTATCAAACTGAGGTGCAGTAAACAAATATAAAAAATAAGAAGATTCAGAAACAATCGGGAAAGAAAAGGTCCTATTCTTCAATATATCAACCTTCCTATAATAATATTTATCATCTGAAAAACCACTACCCCAATAAAAATCCTTATAGCTTCTGTCTTTCCTAAAGTTGTCTTTCCTAAAGTTGCTGACAATATAATTATAAACGTCCACCTCTTCCTTGGATTCATCAAGAATAACAAGAAAGTAATAATTTGTTTTCTTATCAGTAAAAAAGTCATCAAAATCTTTATCCACAAAATGTAAAAAATTCTTGGGATTACCATAAGATAAAAAAAAATAGGGATGAGAAGAAAAAATATTCTGCCTAAAATACCACAAAATGGAATTCAAAGAATGCGAATAATAATTATTAACATCCTTAGCTAAAACATTTAACACATTCTTATCTATATTGTATACCAAATTATTAAGTACACTCCTTACAGAATCCAAAACATGAAATAAATTATAGTTATAGGGGACAGTAATTTTTATTTGAACATAATCATTACTTACATTTAGTTTTACGTCACAAAACAATTGATCATTATTTAATTTATCTTTAATCCCCCTGCATAACAAATAGAAAAAAACATACCTAATTCCACTTTTATTAGTTTTTTCATCTGCCAAACCCAAAGGGTATATTATATTCAAACTATTTATATATCCAGTATTTTTCATAACAAAAACACCAGAAGATAAAAACCTATCCCATGACCTATCAAATTTCCTTAATTCATAGGAAAATGAAAAACTGAAAAAAACAAGAAAAAAAATTAGAAAAAATCTCATACCCTTCCTCTCAAAAATATTCTTCCAAAATTTTAATACTTCCTTTGAAAAAAGGAATAATAGAATCTCAGAAATATTCAGAAGGAGTAAAGAGCTAAATTAATTAATAATTAAAAAATATGAAAATAGCAATATTATCAACAATAGAACCATTTATAATGGGAGGAGCAAAAAAACAGTTTGAAAACCTCTACAGTATTCTCAAAGAAAATCAAAACCAAGTGGAACTGTTCTTAATCCCATTCAATTTCAATATAGAAAAACTGAACGAACAAATCGAAGGAATAAGAAAAATCCACATAAACTCTGATATAATCATAACCAGCAGACCAATGAGCTACGTAATTAAACATCCAAACAAAATACTATGGTTCATGCACCATATATCCTACTTTTACGAGTTCTCAGAAACACCAATAAACCCATATCTAAACCATCCAAACTTCAAAGAAAAACAGCAGAAATTTTTAGAACAAGATACATTATTCATCAAGGAATCAAAAAAAATTTTCACAGTGTCAAATTTTGTATCACAAAAATTAAAAAAGTACAACAATGTGGAAAGCCAAACAGTATATCCACCACTCAATGATACCCATAAATTTTATTTTAACAAATATTCAGACTATTTTTTCCTACCTTCTTTAATAACATTTACAAAAAGACAACACTTAATTATAGAAGGATTACTTTACACTCGAAACCCTGTAAAATTAATCTTAGCAGGGCAAATAGATAAAAAATACTATCTGAAGTATATCGCTCCCCTTATCAAACATAAAAAAATTAAACAAAACTTGATAATAATCGATAACTATATAAACAATGAAAAATATGATTACTATGCCAACTCATTAGGTACAATCTTTACACCCATAAATGAAGCCTTTGGATACGTGGTCTTAGAAAGTTTTTTTTCATCAAAACCAGTAATAACAACTAATGACTCCGGAGGTCCATGTGAATTAATAACCAACAATACAACAGGATTCGTTACAGAACCACATCCTCAAAACATAGCTCAAATTATGGATACACTATACGAAAATAGAAAATACGCCGAAAAATTGGGGAAAAACGCATACGAGTTCGCTAAAAGCAACTTTGAAACCCACAAGATAAAAAAAACAATAAAAGAGCTATTTTTTTACTAAAAATTTTTAATTAAAAAAACTTTTGTATAATATTAACCAACAGTCAATTACTGAACAACAGGTAACCCACTAGAAATCCACTCGTTAATCCCACCATTAAAAATAACAACATTAGGATACTCCAAAAACAATTTCAAAACAAAGTAAACCTGTAAAACCTCATAATTGTCATTACCATAAAGCAATATATACTTATTCTTACTAATATCATAAGAGTTGTAATAACTTCCAATAACGTATCTATCATAACTGAACTTGGGTTTTATATAAATACTCTTTGCAATAAGAGGGATTTTAGAATATGACACAGCAACAGCCAAACATCTATCGATTTGATTTTTAGTTCTCTCCAAATCCCATATAACACTATCATAAAAGGATTTAGAAATTTTAGGGGAAAAATAACCTCTTTCGATCAACTTAACTTTATCTGAAACAGGTAATTTGTTATTCTTCCATCCCTCAAACCCATCCTTTATTATATAAATTCCATTAACCTTAAACAAATGGAGAATAGAAGCTAAGATCATGGCATCTTCCAAAGTATCCGAATATATACCCACATCATAATATGTTCCAATCCCTGTATCAGAAAGAGTATATATTAAATTATCAACCCTCTTTATTTTTCTGGGAATGCCCAAATAAGTCTCAAACAAATTATCAACATCAAAATGAATGGCACCATCAATATGAGACTTTTTGTAATTACCATAATCTCTCAAATCAATAACTATTGTATTACGATTATTATAATAAATATCATGAAAACTCTTCGAATCAATGAACGAAAACTTAGGTTCATTCGAAATTATATTCATAAACCTGCTATTAGAAAAAACTAAACCCAAAAAGATAAACAAAAAAACTAAAAAAACAAATGTATATCTCATGTTAGAAATTATTCTATAAATCATAGTATTCTACCTCCTTTTAATTCAGTTCTTATGTCAACTTCAAAATATCTATTCCACGGAAGATTAATATCAACAATAAAAAAACTTTTGATATCAAAAGTTTGCAACACTTTCCTAAAAGCTTCTTCTATATCCTTTTTACTCCACCTATAAAGCTTAGCAAAATATCTTATAATAGTTTGATAAACAGATTCTAAAAAATTCTCAACAACAAGCCTTCGTAAAATATACTCATTCTTAATTGGAAAAGACTGTAAAACAATATGCTGCGCCAAACTTGATCCTAAACTATTTGCAAGAGTGTTCCAAGCCCAAAAAGAATCTAAACCCATAAACTTATCCTCATTAACCAAAAAATAGTTTAAAACCTCTAAACTTGCACCATTAGCAAAAGAAATATCAACAAAATGCTTGACATTAACTGAACAATCAAACGGAACATCATTGAAATATGAAATATCTTTATATGAAATATCCTTGAAATAATTAAGAAACTGCTGAAAATCATTGAAAAATTTAACTTGCTCAGAAGACTCTCTCTGATATCTACCATCAAAAATCCTCCAATAATAATTACTATTAGTAACTCTAAAAAAGCCAACATTGAAATATCTTTCATACTGTCTCAAAATACTTTTCAAACTCATTCCTTCATAAATTGAACTCTTGTAAGTTAAATCATAGTTTGATGAAAAAAGAATATCTCCTTTTAAACCCAATATCTTAGCTAAAATTACCAAATGTATTTCATCCAACCCCACAAGTACATGAAAATTATAACTACTATTTGAATACTTTTTTTGTAAATATTTCATCTCCAAAAAATTTAAACCCTTAAACTGAGAATCATCAAGAACAATCAATACTTCACTAATATTACTAAAATTTCGTAACCTGAGTTGTGATAAAAAATAATCTATTATTTTCAGTTTCTCTTTTCTTACATTCAAAATATAATACTCTATTTCATTTCTAAAAATTGAGTAATTTTCATATGATTCCAATAGATTATGAATCTTATTGGAAAAAAACTTACAAAGGTCAGTATTAATTGCTAAAACCTCTTCTGTTCGATTGGTGTAATTCAGAAGCAATCTTGGCAAAGACCCATAAACATAAAATATACTTCCTTTATTACTTTCAACAAAATCCAAAAATTCATCTATAACTAGCTTATTTTGTTTACTTTTTAAAAACTCCAAATTTCTTGAATTAACAATTCCTCCAAAAAGCAGATTATCAAGAGAAATAATATATTCTCCTCCCTTACTGTCATTGATTAACTGTTTCCAATCGAAAAATACAGAAAAATTTATCCCAATTGATTTACAAATATATTCAAAGTACTTGTATGAACATGGCCTATCATCCAATATCAATAGTTTTATTTTCTTCAACTAAATTTCAGTTAAGCTCCAAATTTTTGTAACCTTTTGCTATAAGCCAACATTAACTGCATGTTAAAAAGTAATGGAAAAATGCCCAGTTCCCCCCTAAAACACTCTCTCTCAGTAAAATCAGAGTTAATGGAAAATACATCACCATTCTTAGAATATAACATATAGGGTGTGGGTTGAAAACCATGAGACCTATAAACACAAGGTGTACTGTGATCACCAGTTATAACCAAAACATCTGGATTAATTTTCATTATATCCCCAACTATTTTATCCGCTTTTTCTATGTGTTCAACTTTCATCTGAAAATTACCATCCTCTCCAGCCATATCAGTATACTTATAATGAATAAAAATAAAATCGTAATCAGAAAAATAATCAACTATGCTATCATAATTGGATACTCTAATTACATCAAAATCAAAAAGTTTAGCAATACCCAAATACATTGGATATTGACCTATTGCCAATGGTTTAACTTTATAAGTATCTCTAAAATTAGGTAAATCAGGAACACTGGTTATCCCCCTAAATAAAATGTAGTTAGCCTTTTCATCTTGTAAATTCTCAAAAATCTTACTATTCATTTCCTCTAATATTCTTCCCAGTTTTGAAGATTGAGAAAAATTTAAAACCTTCAAGCCATCCTTCTGAGGATCATTGGAAAAAACATCTACATCCAGAATATCATTATTAGGAGTAATTACTATTCCCAACCTGTGTTCCATACCACTCTTGATATCAATCTTAATGTCAAACTTTTTTTCAACATCCTGAATTATTGGTTTTATCTTTAAAACCAATTCTTGGTTGAAAGAAGTCGGAATCCTATTAGCTCTCCTATCCAAAACAATAAAATTTTCATTGCGCTTCTCAACTTTTGCCCAGTTACCCCTAATAGCAACAGATTTTAGATTAACCTCCATATCCATACCAATAACTTCTAAAATACCACGCTTTATCTGATATTTCACAGGATCAAATCCAAACAAAGCGGTATGACCAGGACCACTACCCACAGTCACACCTAAACTCAAAGGATAAGCCATACCTAAAGCAGAACTTTTTAATAATTTCAAAATATTCTCTTTATTAGCCATCTCTAAAGGTGTCCTATTACCATAATTGGGATTGGGTAGATCACCCAATCCATCCAAAACAAATAATACGAGTTTAGTATTATTCTCAATTACAATATCTTTAATAACCTCCAACATTTTTATCACCTATTTTTTTTCTCTTCTTTCCTAACTTTCTGAAAATATTCTTTTAATTTTTTATATACTTTTGAATGAACCTTGCTAGCCTTTTCACCCGTAGCAATTTCTATAACCTCATCTATGTCTTTAACGGCATATATGCTAAACAAACCCTTTTCAACAGCTTCAACTAGGTCTTCTTTGAGAACAAGATCATCAATATTTTGATATGGTATAATAACTCCTGTATCAGGACCTAAATGATCTCTGTATTTACAAATATCAAAAAATCCTTCTCCCTTTTCTTTTATTCCTCCAACAGGCTGAACCATTCCTTTTTGATTCATAGAGCCCGTTATAGCAATGGAT
>JAOABG010000031.1 GCA_026418475.1 bacterium
CAATAATGACATTCAGAGATCCACAGGAAGCAATAGAAAGAGCAAACAATACCTTCTACGGACTATCAGCAGGAATATGGACAAACAATCCTGCAAGACTATTAGAAATTTCTAAACTAATAAGAGCAGGAGTTATATGGGCAAACACTTATAACCAATTTGATCCAGCATCACCATTCGGTGGATACAAAGAAAGTGGATTCGGAAGAGAAGGAGGATGGCACGGACTACTACCATATATAGAACTACACTGAAACAAGGAGGATAAATGAACAAAACTCTTTCAAAAACATTAAAAATATACACAAATCCAACACACGGAACTATTCTTTCAAAAATATTCAAAAAATCAGAAATAATAATAACAGAATCTAAAGATAACATCTACACAATCTCAGAAGAAAAAATACCAGAGATAGGAATAGAATCATCAACACTCAAATTCTCCAACAATAATAATCTCATCTTTTGGAAAAATAAAATAGGAATAACAAGGAAAAATAACAAAGTATTTTTTATTCAAGAAAAACTCCTACAAACCACTAATTTCAATAAAATGGATAAATCACCATCTATTGAAGAGCTATCAAAAGATAATAGCATAAATGTAACGTTTGAAAGATACCCACTAAACCATAAAGTAAACCTGTACAAAGTAAAACTAAAAAGCCATATAAATCATAACTTTGTTGATAACATACTCGATAATTTATTCAAATGTTCAGTAATAAACATGGAAAATATAATGTGGATCTACTTGTATGGAGAAGACAAAACAGAAGAAGTTATAGACTATTACCAAAAAGCATATAATGTTAACACGGATATACTGGAAAGAGAAAAAGAAGAGATAACTCCATTTGATTTTGCAGAGCTTGTTCCAAATACTGAAAATATATCATTCCTCGGATACAAAAACGGTTTTTTCAATCCTTACAAATTTACAGATTTAGACTTTATAATTGATTTCTATAAAATTATAAGCAATAACCTGCACCAAATAGTTCCTAAACTCTTAGAAATAAAAGAAATGATAGATAAAATAGATATAAATAAAATAATCAAAGATATTTCAAAACTTGCAGAATATGATATTAAATTAATTCTATAAAAATAAAATCTAAAATGAAAATTATCAATACCCAAACAATAGAAAACCTTAAAAAAGTAAAGATACCCAATTTTAATGAAACCCTAATATTAGAAATAATCGGACCAGAAAATGATTTACATATAACATCACACCAACCATTAATATATACACCAGGAGTAATCTCCAAATTTCTTTATAAAAAAAAAGAAAAAATAATAGTATACAACGACTCAGATAAAGCAGAATTCAATTTCCTATCAAATACGCTTAATCTGAATAAACCAATAGAAAAACTTGAAAAACAAGACATAACAAAATTAAGAGAATTCATCAATCATTCTTATCACCATTTTGAAAAAATTATAGAAAAACAAGAAATAATAGAAAATATAAATGTTTTCCTATCTATCCTGAATAATGAACCATTAGATAAATTCACAATATTCTGGCACAATATACTAACTAAATACCTTGAAAAATATCGTATAAAACTCAATTTTGAAATAAAACTGCTTTCAGATTTATCAAAAAATATTAAAGATTTTTTCAACTGGGTAATAGAAAATTATAACAATTTTTATGAATTATACAACGAATCAATTCATATATTTAAGAAAAACTTAGGCTTTTACCCAACAAAAGAGTTAGAAAAAGGGGAAACCCCTTTCTGGATAATCAAAGGAAACCTTAGAAAAACTGTCTATTATAACAACAAAATAACAGACGAAAATGGAGATAACATAGATCTTGAAGACTTTAAAAATATAAGACCCAAAGCAGTAGCATGGGCAATATATAGAAGGTATTTCCTTTTTAATAACGTAACAGATGTTCTTGGTATAGGAAGCTCATACTATAATTTCGTTTCAGACTACATAGCAACTAACCTGCTAAATAAATCACCATTACCAACAACAATAGTAAGTCTGTCAATACCCCTAAAAATAGATAATAAAAAAATAAACAATTTAAAAAGTATTATTAATGCTTTCAAAACCACAATTTTTACAAACCCAGAAAAACTAAAAAAAATACTGATTCCACTTAAAGAATACGAAAACCTAATAAACCTACAAGATATACACAATATAGTAAACAAAATAGATTACTACATAGATAAAACACTAATTAAACAAAAATCAATGATATTAGAAGAAATAAACAAAAAAGAAAACAGAAAGATAAAAAAAGAACTAACACAAAAAATTAAACAAATAAACCAACAGATTATTAAATCAATAGAAAATGAACTACAAGAACTTAACAAATTAACCGAAATAATTGAATTTCAGATAGAAAAAATTTTCGATGCTTACAAAGCCACAAATTCCAGAGATTACCCATATTTCTTTTTAACTCCTCAAGAAATAATTAAAGCTTTAGAAAATGAGAAAAATTAGTATACAAGATTTATATCAAATAAAACAAGTCGGAGAAACAACATTAAGCCCAGATCAAAAAAAATGTGTATTCACAGTTAAAGGAATAAACAAAGAAAAAAACAAGTACTTTTCACACCTCTGGATACTAGATCTAGAAACAGAAAATTATTACCAATTTACATATGGTGATGTTATTGATAAATCTCCGATATGGTCAAAAGATAATAAACAAATATTTTTTATTAGAAAAAACGACAAAGAAACACAAATATGGGGTATAAAAGCTAATGGCGGAGAAGCTTATCCAATAACAAATCTCCCAGAAGGAATAATAGGAGAAATAAACATATCAAATGATAGTAAAATAGTCTTTACATTCAGACCTACAGCACAAGAATGGACTCAAAAAGCAATAGAAGAAAGAAAAAAAGAAAATAAATCAAACCCACCAAGAATAATCAATAAAATAAATTATAAATTAGATGGAATCGGATTCTTAGATAATTATCAACACATATGGTTAGTAGATACAAAAACTAAAGAAACCATAGAGTTAACCAATGGTAACTTTGAGGATTACTCACCTGTAATCTCTCCAGATGGCCAAAAAGTTGCATTTTTTTCAAATCGAAGTGAAGACCCCGAAAATAATCCCTTTCTCATAGATCTGTGGATAATATCTATAAATAACAAAGAAATACAAAAAATACATACATTTAAAGGTTATAAAAACTTTTTGAGTTGGTCAAATAACGGTAAATTTTTATCTTTCATCGGATACGAAAGTCAAGATGATCCCTGGGTTCCCAAAAACAACAAATTGTGGTTACTAAGCTTAGATGATTTGAAAATAAAATGTCTAACAGAAAAATTGGATAGAAATATAGGTAATTCTACATTATCCGATAGCAGAGATTTCATCAACATTAAACCACAATGGATCAATGACCAATATATCTATTTTTTAGTAACTGATACAGGTAATTGCAATTTATATGAAATGGATATAAAAAGTCATAAGTACAAAAATATAACCAATGATAAAATAGATATATGTAGCTATAGTGTTGGAAATGAATTTTCAATACTGAGTATAAGCACACCTACATTTCCCACTGAATTATTCATATTAAAGTCAGGTGAACTAAAAAAAATTACGGATTTTAATAATTGGATAAATAACGTATCATTAAGCATTCCAGAAGAAATTTTTTTTGAAAGTTTTGATGGCCAAAAAATTCAAGGATGGATACTAAAACCACCAGATTTCCATGTGAATAAAAAGTATCCACTACTTTTATATATTCATGGAGGTCCACACGCTCAGTATGGCAGCACATTTTTTCATGAATTTCAAGTGCACTGTTCCCAAGGAATGATAGTCTTTTATACAAATCCCAGAGGTAGTATGGGAAGAGAAGAACAATTCGCATCAATAATAAGAGGAGATTGGGGAAACATAGATTATAAAGATATAATTGCTGGAGTTAATTTCATTAGTTCGCTCCCCTTTGTCGATAAAAATAACTTAGCAGTCGCAGGAGGAAGTTATGGTGGATACATGACAAACTGGATAATAGCACATACAGACATATTCAAATGTGCAATAACAGATAGAAGTGTAGTAGATCTAGTAAGTATGGCAACAACTACAGATTTCCCATTTATGGAAAACGGTTATTGGGAAGGCAATCCATGGAACCAAACAGAAAAACTATGGAACCAATCACCAATAAGGTACGCAGATAATATAAAAACTCCCCTGCTAATAATCCATAGCGAAGGTGATCTAAGATGCCCCATATCCCAAGCAGAACAACTTTATATCGCCTTAAAAAGATTAAAAAAAGAGGTGCTGTTTATAAGATATCCCCAAGAAACCAACCATGGAATGAGTAGAAATGGACCACCAGATCTACGAATAGATAGATTACAACGAATATTAGAATGGCTTAAAAAATGGATAAAATACTAAAAAACAAAATAATCTCAACCCTATTGATTTTAATTATCATTATATTCTCAATCAAATTGTTAATTTTTTTTACCCATAAAAAAGAGAAAATAGTAATAGCAGAAATCAAAGATGACTTGACAGAAAATTATTTGAATTACATCGATAAACCCTCATGGATAACAAACCAAGCTTTGAGGCTAATTATCCCTCCTTTGATAGACTATCAGCATAACTGTTATCCATACTCTGAACTTCTAAAACAAATCCCATCAAAAGATAACAACCTCATGTTTCTAGAAAATAAACAAACAGTGATGATAATAGACCAAAAAAACTTTCAAACAGATAAAATTAATATAATAAATATAATTCCAACTGTACAAATACTGAATATGGAAAACATCTCAGCAAAATGGATCCACAAAAATTTAGTTGATAGCATAGACCAAATAGATCAAATACAAGAAAATAAAGTGAGAATAAGGTATAAATTAGCCTATTCATTACCTTATTTCCCTTCACCAGTAATATTTGATAACCCAGAACTACATAAAGAACAAATACTTAGCTACACTTATAAGAATATCAAAAATTTTTCTATTTTCCCCAAATATTCAGATTACGAACTACAAAAATTACAAACCAATAATTTCATTATAAAAAATAAAAAAAAAGATCAAGAAATACATTTCATAACCTACACAAATATTGAAAATCTTAAAAAAGATATAAAAAAAATCGATCTGATAAAAATTCCTCCCAAAATAGAACAATACCTGGCAAAATACATACAAAAAGACTACGAAATTATCAGATTACCAAACAAAGAAATATTTTTCATTTTTTTTAACCCCCAATTAAAAAAAGAAGAAAGATTAATAATATACCTAACACTCAAAAACGAACTATCAAAATACAATATAACCGATTACCAACTTAACAATACATATATACTACCTTATCACTTCGCAGCAATTGAAATGTATACTCCAGAGGAACTAATAAAACCCCTACCAGAAAACAATACCAGAAAATTGAAAATAATGGTAACTTATAAAGATGAAAAAAGTAAACTAATTTCTAATTTAATAGAAGAGATAGTTTCTAAGAAATTTAATTCAGAATTACTTAAAATAAACATAGAAGAACAGCTCCCTAAAAAGGAAATATTTGGTGTTTTAGTAGAACCTCCAGAACCATCAATTAAAGATGATATAAACCCATATAACTTTGACTTAATAATAACAAGTGTAACATTCCTACCATATATGAACTACTTTTTGATTTATTCCAAAGACGGCAAATACAATATATACAGTGTATCAACATCAAAAATAGAAGAATTACTTAACAAGGTAATGAGTGGGCTTTCCATAGATCAAAAAGATTACCTAATTGAACTCCAAAAAGAGTTATCAAACCAATTTTTAATCGTTCCACTACTAATAGACACACAAACATTATTAATAAAAAAAGATAAAGTAAATCATATTAAGATTAATCCAATAAATGTTAAGTTACAATAAATGTATATTTGCCCGCGTGCTTCCAACTGTCTACTAAAAATAATAAAATACTTTGAACAGTATTTTAACAAAGTAACCGTTTACCTTCCAGCAAATATATGCTATACATTCCCTCTAAGTTTAACTTACTCTAAAGCAAGAATAATATTATATGATATTGATTTTCAAAATCTGTATCCGAATTTTAGCCAAATTTCAGTGGAAAACAAAGAAAGCTCCAACAAAGATGAATTTATCATATTTGTTTGTGTAATACCATATGGTAACTGGGAAAATCAAGAAATATCAAAAAATAGGAATCTTATAAAAAAAATTTTTGGAGATAGCACTTTTATTATCTGGGATTGCGCTCTAACTTTCCTGGATAAAAATAAAATAAGTTATATTCATAACAATCTAACAGAAAAAGAAGGATACATTTTCAGTTTCTCTTACGCCAAACCCTTAGAGCTAGGTTTCGGAGCAATCTTGTTCACAAAACTGAAAATAAACCACACATTCCCAAACATAATAGATAGAAACCTATCATCTTTTCTAATAAACAGAGTGGATAAAATTTTCAAAACTTTTCTCATTTTTGAAAAAATTAGCTCCAAAAAACAAGCCTTCCTATGCTACAACTCCGAACTACATATACAAGACACAAAATACATTTATCAAATTATTGAAAACATAACAAAAGATAAAGACTTTTGTATAAAATTGAGAAAAAATGATAATTTATCATTCTACGAATTAATAGAAAAGAGAAAGAAAAACAATCAGTTCCTCAGAAATAATCTAAGAAAAATTGAAATAGAAAACAACCAAATAGAACTTCTAGACAAAGATAACTTATCCTGGAGGTTTAACATAAGAGTCAAAAGAGAATTAAGAGATAAGATCATAGAAAAAGTTTTTAAAAATGGAGCTTTTGCAAGCAGATTATTCCCAAACATACACAAATTTGTCAGCAACGAAGAAAAAAACAAGTATAACAACACTTCCAAACACTGGGAACAAATAATAAACATCTTCAATAACCAAAACAACAAATACAATCACGCAATTATAAAATCCATAGAGGAAGTGTTAAAAAGCGAATTGAAATTAAAATAGGGAATTATAATGAGTAAAATAAACAATGTTAACAATGCAATAAATTCAACAAAAATAGGAGGTAACTTAAATCTATCAACCGAAATAAATTTCCCTAAAGATAAAATACTGAGCGCACAGTTATTAGATAGAAAAAACAATGGTGAAGCAACACTAAGAATAGGAAACTATAACGTCAAAGCACAAATGCCTCCAAACGTGTTCATAAGACCCGGAGATAGCTTCAGACTCCAAGTAATAGGAAAAGAAAATGACAAATGGAATTTCAGATTTATCTCAATAAATCGTAGTTCAATATTCTACAAAATTTCTCCAGAAATAGTTAACTCCCATCTACTAAACTTAAAATTACCTATTACTGACAACTCCGTGGAAATAGCCAAAGCTCTATTCAAATACAATCTACCACTTAATGTTGAGAACTACAAATCCCTACTATCTTTCTCAAATCAAAGTTCAAAACTATACTTGGAATCAGCAGCTTTTTTGAAATCAATGAACCTTACACTAAGTCCAACAAACGTTAAAATAATGTATGAATTTCTAAATAACAACCAATTTCTTGCAAATATAATATATTCCATTCACTCATATATAACATTAAACCCATCAAATATCAACCCTATTATTTTAGGAATAATTCAATCGTTAGTATCTAACATTATAAAAGAAAACAGTAGAAAAGAGGGTAACAAAATAAACAGTCTGAACCAAATAGTATCTAAAAACCTGAAACACATTATATCAAAATTAGACAAAGCAATAAATTTGCTCCAAGATAATCCCTTGAAAAGCAATTTAGAAAAACTCAGCTATATCCTAAAAGGAATTGGTATAATAAACAATTCCTTACAAGAAGAAAAAGTATTCTTTAACATCATACCTGCAATAATAAATGGATACCCAACGACAGTAGAACTGAAAATATTTTACTACGTAGATAGAGAACTCAAAACAATAGATAAAAATAGATTTAGCTTTGAAATAACTGTTAACGCACCCAAAATAGGACCAGTAGTAATCTCAAGCTCTGTCGTAGAAAACAACGTGTCAACACACATAAAAAAATCCTTGCTACCAGAAGAAATATTTATCAATAAAAAAGAAATCTTAGAAAACTTAATAAAAAAAGAAGGTTACAACCTAGGAAATTTTTTAGTAAAATACATATCAGAAATAAACATTGATGAAGGAGTGAATTTCATTACATAACCCAATAAAAAATAAAAGGGTTATATAAAGAAAGGTATAATTCATATAATTATGAAAGCCTTTTTTTCATTTTTATTCATAATCATCCTTTTTTTACAGTTCTCTCTAAGCAACGAAAAAGAAAACCAAACGAAAAATGAAATATATAAAGAAATCTACCAAGAAAAACCAGAAAAAATTGAATCATCAATTAATAACGAAATCTATCAAATAAAAATAAATAAAATTATAATAAAAGGAAACAAAAACATCCCAACAACCACAATATTGGAAATGATAAATATCAAAGATAACTCCACAGTCAAACCAGAAGATATCCAAATTGCAGTAAATAGGATTTACGAAATGGGATATTTCTCAGATATTGAAGTTAACTTCGAGCCATCAACTCAAGAAAAAGTTAACATAGTATTTTACCTACTTGAAAATCCTGTAGTTAAGACAGTCAAGTTCATTGGTAACAAAATTTTATCTGAGCTAGATCTAATAGAAATAATCAATACACGCCCAGGTAAAATTATGAACTATAACGTAATAAGAGAAGACATAATACAAATTAATGAAGAGTATAACAAAATGGGATATGTCGGTGTTAAAAACCATGTACAAGATATACAAATTAAAGATGATGGAACACTCATCTTCTTTATCCAAGAAGCAATATATCCAAAAAAAATAAACATCATAGGAAATAAGATAATACCAACCAATAAATTACAGAATTTGGTTCTAATTAAGCCAAACAACCCGCTGAAAAAAGAAGAATTAGAAAATACTCTGAACAAAATATATGAATTTTATCAAGAAGAGGGATACATGCTTGCAGACGTCCGCTCAAACATAGATTATGAAAACAATATAATCAACATAGAAGTTTACGAAGCAATATTGGAAGACATAGAAGTTGAAGGAAATACAAAAACCCAAAAATATGTCATAGAAAAAATGTTAGAATTGGAAAAAGGAAAAGTGATTAAATCTTTCAAATTGAGAAGATCCCTCAGAAAGATGCAATTGGGTGGATATTTCAAAAATGTTGAACCAGATTTCAGAGGTGGAAGTGAACCTGGAAAAGTAATACTCGTCATTAAAGTTGAAGAACAGCAAACTGGACAAGTGGTATTAGGAGTAGGTTTTGGAGGATTGCCAGGAAGCAATAGAGGAGGAATAGCAGGCAGTTTCTCAGTATCAGAAATAAACTACAAAGGTAAAGGACAACAAGTATATCTCAACTGGGAAAGAGGAAACTTGATAAACAGTATATCTCTTTCCTTTTCAAATCCCTTTTCCTTATCGAATAATAGATTTTATGGCTTCAATATTCAATCTACAGAATTATTTCAACAAAGAGCACTGGTAAATACAAATCCACAAACAATAGCCTTATATAAAGACTACAGGAGAAACTATGGGTTTTTCTTTGGCAAAAAAATCATTGACAAAGACCTATCATATAGTTTTAATGTATCAATGTTAACTTTTAAGACATCACCAACACCCAGTGATGAAAATCCATTTGTTTTACCACCAACAAAAGGAGATTACATATCCCTCGGTGCTTCAATAATTAAGGACAGTAGAGATGATGAATTCTATCCAACAAAAGGAGTATACTCATCCATATCAGCAGACCAAGGAATAAAAAACAGTGGAAATCTGAGAAGTTTTTCCAGGATATCCGGCGAATACAGAAAATACTTTAGCTTCAAAAATGAAAGGGTATTGGCAATAAGGGGATTCATTGGTATAGCTACAAACTCTACTCCATTTGTTTATCAATATACTCTTGGAGGTTCAGATACTTTACGAGGATATGACTTTAACAGATTCCTAGGGAATAGAGCGTTTATGATAAACATAGAATACAGGTTTCCACTAAGCAAAAAACTAGAGAACTTTTATGGTGCAGCTTTCATAGATTGGGGTGGAGCATTTCCACCAAACCAAAAAATTAGCTTAGATAAAATGGGACTCAATTACGGGGTGGGAATAAGATTTATTCTTCCACAATTCGGATCTATTAGACTTGACTATGCAATATCAAATGAGAAATCCAAAATAGCAGTGGGAATCGGACAAATGTTCTGAAATTTAATCTAAACCCGAAATTTGATTTAATCCAAAATTCCATAAGGGGTATTAGATGAACATAAAGATCATAAGGTTCAGAACCCTTTCAAAAGATTTTGACAAAAACCTAGTATCATTCTTCATTCTTGAAGGTTCAAAAAATATGCAAATTATTCAAATAGATAATGAATACTTAATTTTCCAAGTGGAAATTTTCACAGGAAAGGGAAACAATATGATCACAGAAAAAATTCTAGATAAATTCAGAAAATTTTACCCTAATAAATATATTGATATTCAACTAGAAAAGGATATAGATTTTGAAGAGTGGAAAAGAATGAGACTGAAAAGTCTATCAGTGGGAAAATTCACATTTAAACCAATATTTGAAAAAACAGAAAAAGATGATAGTGTAATATATCTTGACACCCTGGTAGGTGCTTTTGGAATAGATAACCATCCAACAACAATAATATGTTTAGAAATGATAAACAAAATGGAACCCAAATTTAAATTAGCAGTCGATTTCGGTTCAGGAAATGGAATTCTATCATTAGCATTATCTCAAATATCAAAATCTCCCACAATAGCCATTGAAATATTTTATTCTTATTGCTTAGAAATAAAACATAACTGCAAAATAAATAATGTGGAAAACATAATTGTTTTAAATGGTGATTCAATGGGATTGATAAAAGAGCTAGATTTGTTAGTCTCCAATGTTCCATTTTCTGTATTTGCTGACCCAAATACCAACATTTTAAATTCAAAATTTAAGAAAGCCATATTATCAGGAATAAAAATTGAAAATAAGGAAGAATTTATTAACTTATTACGTCAATATAATATTCAAATATTGGATCTTCAAGAGAAAGAAGGGTGGATAGGAGTTATTACCGAAAAGCAAGGAAGATAACATGGATTTATAGAATTTAGTTTAGGAGGGGCTGTAGCTCAGTGGGAGAGCGTCTGCTTGGCGTGCAGAAGGTCGGGGGTTCAAGTCCCCTCAGCTCCAAAAAACGAACTCTCTTCTATATTTTAATACCATATATAATAAAAATCTTTTAAAATTTCTCAGAAATAAAAATCAAAAACCAACAACATACAAAACACCAAAACCTCATAGATAATAATTTTTTTTAAAATAAAAAAGAGGACTATTATTGGAACCTCTTGAAAAAGAAATTAGAAGAAAAAGAAAAAATTTTTCCCAAATTAGAAAAAAGAAAGAAGGAGGTAAAAAATAAGGTGTTTTTTTTCAAAAAGCAAAAAGAAACCTCAAAGATACCAGATAAAGAGTTTTGGAAATTCAGAGGTAAAAATTGCCCATTCGCAAAAAAAGTAAAAAAAGTCAAAGATAACAAAGTTCAAGAAATATTCATGTGCTATGGATACATAGAAAAATTTGAATTAGACCCAAATTTTGAAATATGCAAAAAATGCTCGGTACCTGAAATAATTATTTCTAACCCCACAGCTTGCAAAAACTTAGCAGCATTAGACATGAAAGGTAAAAATGGAACAACAAGATACTATTGCCAAGTACTAAAAATCAAAGACTTAGACACTAAAAAATGCTTACCCCAATTCTGTAATCATTACCAACTAAGACCACAAGATCAAAAATTAATTTAATTTATTTAAATATTATTAAAATTGTAAAAAAAATGTAAAAAATTTGCTATTTTATATCTTTATTTATTAAAGATAAACTATAAATAATTTAAAGAAAAATAAAAACAAATTCTAGGAGGTAAAAAATGATCTTTGGTAATCCAGATCTATCTATATTAAACCAAATACCTCAAGGAGATAGATCACAAGGAATAAATCCTTACAGATTAATATTTGAACCACATCAAAATATATCCCAATACAACCCTGTAGAAATAGATAAAAGAAGATTAAGAGAAGAAATTCAGCGAAAACTACACGAATATTTTCTAAAAGCAGCAGGATGTGAACAGGTACAGAACTGCGACCCCCTAAAATTATTAAAAATACAAACAAATACAACAATGGGTTATAGAACCGAAATTCAAGCTATCGGTAATATGATATCTGACAATGAAAGTAAATTTTATGTTGTAAATGGTAAATACGCAAGCGTTGTCGATAGCGACCCATCATTAGCTCAAAAAATCGCACAAGAAACAGATTCTATAATCCATGATTTTTTCAAAAGATCATCCTCAAGTTTTCCAACAAAACTCTATATTGTTTCAGAAGAAATAGGAATCAATAAACCTCACTCATCTCTCGAAGTAGGAGTAGCAAAATATTCAAAAGAAAGTGATGCATTGGGAACACAACAATCAATCTTAGGAGAATATGTAGATAAAAATGGCAAAAGAATAAAATCCCTAGAAAATATGGATACCCTATCTCACGAAATCGGACACGCAATACTTGAAAATCTAAACCCCTCAGCCAGAAGAGATGTCCACGAAGCATTTGCAGATACAGTAACCTTCCTAGTCCAAGCATCCAGGAAAGAATCAATCCAGAAAATAAAACAACAAAATATAGATCTAACAAAATCAAATTTCATTTCGCAAATCTCAGAAGGCTCTCAATATTATAAAGAACTTCAACAACATCCTCTATATGGAGAACCAGACAAAATTAAAGAATATGTAAGAGATTTGGCAGGAGTTTATAAATATGATGAAAAAGAAACAAGTCCATATAAAAGATCTTTGTCTCTATCAAGCACTATATATTCTTCATGGACAGAATACATAAAATATCTCCAATCCCAAGGCAAATCCACAGAATCATCAATACATCAAGCTAATGAAATATTCAAAACTCTATTAGTTAAAACAGCAGAAAACAAAGTCGAACTAGATATACCAAATTTTGCCAATATATTCCTACAAAATATAAATGACCCAAAATTAAGAGAAATATTTATCAGAAATGCTAAACTCAGAAATATACCAATTAGATAGTAAAAATTTTTCTATATTTCTCTTTACAATAATTCTTTTATAATTGTTCTTATCTGAGCTGTAACATTAGCTTCAAAACCATATAGAGGCTGACTCAACTCATACTTGACATAAAAACCATCTAAAACCATATTAAAAACATCCCTAATTTTCAGATCTATAATTTCTGGATCTCCATTTTTTAGATCAGCTTTTTCAACCACCATATCTTTATTTACACCAACTTTTTCTAAAAATCCAAGTATCTGTTTTACATACATACTAAGACTTATTTCAGAAAGCTTAATAAAATCTTTAACATCAGAAAAATACTCAAAATACATTATATGGGGTAATAGGAAATTACTAATCTTATTATCCAAGACTAAATTTTTCAATCTTTCAAAAGATTTAACGTACAGACCATAACTTGTTAAAAATTCTGGCAAAACAAAAGTGAACCTGTAATTAGGAACACCCATACTTTCTGACATTACCAACGAATTATATTGGGGAATATAGTAGGAAACAGTATCTTTCGTATGACCAGGAGTATATATAACATTTATTCCTTCAATAAAAAAATAATCATTATTATCAAAATTATCAAAATTAAATAAAAAATCAATAATAAATGAATCAAAACCCACATTATCTATCTCATGAAACTTCTTTATTTCTTCCGAGTCATAATCATCAAATTTTTTAATTATTTCCAAAGCGGTTTTAGAATTCAGCACTTTAGCAACATAAGAATTTGCATAAACCTCAATTTTAC
This sequence comes from bacterium, assembly GCA_026418475.1. GTDB lineage: Bacteria > DRYD01 > DRYD01 > DRYD01 > DRYD01 > DRYD01. The sequence goes on from JAOABG010000031.1 coordinate 14,050, forward strand.
CTAATAAAGATTGAATAACACTAACTCCTCCCAAATGATCGTAGTGGGAATGGGTTAAGAAAATCTTTTTCTTCCACTCCACATTTTTCAATTTCTGACAAAGCAAGTAAGCCCAAGCACTAACCGAAGTGTCAAATAAAACACCATCTATAAGATAGAGAAAAGTATACGGAGAACCAAAAACTTTACCGAAAGAAGTTTCTTTAACTACAAAGTTTTTTAAATATTTTTCCCTTATTTCATTGTTATGTAAAAAATTAACATTCATGATGTTTTAACCTCTTCCTTAGGTAAAGTCATATGTTTCTGATTATGTTTTTTCAGTTCCTCTTGAGCCTCAGGAGTATCCAATAAGGTCCCTTTATTTGAAATATAAACTGCAACAGCCAATATAGCTAAAACAATAATAATAACAGTAAGTCTGACAGCTGGATTTATCGTATCAATAGTAGCCAAAACAGGTGCAAGTAACAAAGCTACAAGGTTTATAACTTTTATCAGAGGGTTAATAGCTGGCCCTGTTGTATCTTTCAATGGGTCTCCAACAGTATCACCAACAACCGCAGCTTTGTGATACTCTGTACCTTTGCCTCCCAAGAATCCTTCTTCAACCTTCTTTTTTGCATTATCCCAAAGCCCACCAGCATTAGCCATATACACAGCAATAAGCTGACCAACCAATATAACTCCCCCCAAAAGAGCACCCAACGCCTCTGCACCAAAAAGGAAACCTATCAATATAGGTGAGAAAACTCCCAGTATACCAGGACCAATTAATTCTTTCTGAGCAGCAGCAGTAGCAATACTGACACACTTACCATACTCAGGTTTAGCTTTACCCTCAAGTAAACCAGATATTGTCTTGAATTGTCTTCTGACCTCCTCCACTATTTTAAATGCACTTCTTCCAACAGCATTGATTGTAAAACTGGCGAAGAAGAAAGGAATGGCACCACCAGCAAGCAAACCTAGGAATACAAGCGGTTGATCAACCCTTATACCTTTTATTAATCCAGCCTCACTAACATAAGAAACAAACAACGATATGGCAGCAAACACAGCAGTAGCTATAGCAAGTCCCTTCGTCAAAGCTTTCGTAGTATTACCTACAGCATCAAGCTTAGCAATTATTTCCTGTGGCCTTTTACTATCTAAATTCTTAGCAACACCAGACATTTCAAATATTCCATTGGCATTATCAGATATTGGACCATATGTGTCCATTGCCAATATATAACCTGTGGTAGTAAGTAACCCCATACCAGCCAGAGATATGGCATACATCTGTAAATACAAATTCTCAGGAAACAGTAAGAAAGCTATACCAATAACAGCTATTATTGAAATTATAGCCCAAGCACTACTTTGGTAACCATGAGCCATACCAGAAAGAATGAGAGTTGCGGTACCTGTCTTAGAAGAATAAGAAGTCTCTGTTACAGGAAGTTTATCAATATGAGTATAATAGTCAGTAATAAGTAGAGTTATAGCGGCAAGGACAACTCCCAAACTGGTGGCCAAGAAAAATCTAAAATCATAATGACCGAACCACTTGGCCCACTCAGGAGTCGTAGGTAACGCTGGAATCAAAAAATTCAAGAAAAACACAGCCACTATAGTAGCAAATATAGAAACCCAGAATCCAAAATTTATTGGCCTCATAGGATTGGTATCATCTTCCTTAGGATTCAAAGCCAAAACACCCAAAACAGAAGTAATGACACCTATACCTCTTACCAAAAGTGGATAAAACACAAGTAAAAGCGTCCACTTGTTTATCAAATCTTGTGTCCAACCATACTGAGTTTGTAAAAACTGCACAAAATTTTGATCGTGAAAAACAACAACACCCAAAACAATAGAAGCAACCAATGTAACAGCATAACTTTCAAATACATCAGCAACCATACCAGCACAATCACCAACATTATCACCAACGTTATCTGCAACAACAGCAGGATTTCTGGGATCATCCTCAGGTATTCCAGCTTCGACTTTGCCAACTATATCAGCACCAACATCAGCAGCTTTGGTATATATACCACCACCAACCCGCATAAATAAAGCACCAAGTGACCCACCAAACCCGAATCCTATAAATACCTTTACCGCTTCCTCTTTATACAACAAGAAAAGTATAGCTGCTCCTAGA
>JAOABG010000032.1 GCA_026418475.1 bacterium
TTTGGTATTCTTTCTGTTCTTTTTCGGATCTAAGGGAAGTAAATTTTCTTTGGTTTTTTATTATCTCAGAATTAATCTCTTTGAGTCTTTTTTTAATTTCTTCCACTTTAGCTTCTTTTTCTTTAATAATCTGAGTTATACTACTTTTCCCTTTCTCTAATGAACTTTGAATGAAGGATTTATTTTCTTGGATAAGTTGAGAAGAACAGACCAAACATTTTTCTAGTTTATTTTCATGGATAACCCTTTGAAGTTCCAAAACACTTTGCTTGATATCAAGTTTTTGTTTCTTTTGTTGTATTTGCTGTTCTAATTCTTCCAAATCTGTTCTAAATTTCTCCTCTTGTTGATATTGTTTTTCCAAAATTTCACTTAGTTTTACCAGTGTGTAATTTATGTTCTTCAGTTCGGCTTCAACTTTACCTATTCTTTCCTCACTCTGTGATATCTTGATATCCAATTCCTGGAGCTCCTTTATATCATTAATTATCTCAATAATGTTTGTTCGTATGTCAGAAATATTATAATCATAAAATATCTCTTTTATATAAAAATAGTTATGCAAATTTACAATTTTTTTGTTTTCATCTCTGATATTAAGCAACTTCTGTTTTTCCCTCTGAATATTCACATACCTCTGGTAAATTAATTTGAAATTTTGATAATTAAAAGATAATGTATTACAGAAATCATTAATTTCAGACTCATATTGACCCCAATCCACATCTTTGAATTCTATGTTTTCCATCTGTTGAATTAGTTCCAGAGTGCTTTTCATCAGATCCAAAATACTGTTTTTGAGTATGTTCCTTAAGATCAGAATTTTTTCCTTAGAGCACTCCACCTTGCTTTTGAATTCCATTATTTGGTCATTATCAAAAGAGCTTATTTTTTCTATTTCTTCCTGAATATTCCTTTGTTTCAATTCTTTTTGCTGTTCGAGTGTATTAATTGAGGCTTTCAATTTGCTGTACTCGTCTTTAATCTTTTCTTTGACCTTTTCGTAAACATTTAAGTTCAGAAGTTCAAAAACAAGATTTTTTCTTTCAGCAGGTTTAAGATAAAGGAATCTATCAAAAGCATTTTGAGGTAAAAATATACTCTTAGTAAAAGTATCATAAGCACTACCTATGTTCTCCATTCCCAAAAGCTTACAAATTATCTCCTCATACTCTTTAGGTTTAACAGCCAAAACCTTTTGGTCAGTCCTAAATTCTACTTCCGAATTTTTAGCACTCTCCTCATCACCTTTCAATAAAAACTCCACACTTCTCCTCAGATGATATAACTGTTCGTTGAGGATAAACTCAAGCTCAACCTCCAATAACTTTGATTTACTCTTCTTTGTATCTTCGTTTTTGGATATGATTGATCCCAATCCTCTACCCATACCCTCGTAGCGTGGAACTTTTCCAAATAGAGCAAAAGATATCCCTTCAAGAATGGTGGTTTTCCCAGAACCAGTAGGTCCAGAAATTAGGAAAAAACCAGAAGAGGGAAAATTTATCTCAGTTTTTTTAAAATAACTTCCAAAATTTTTTAAAACAAGCTTCTTTATTATCATGGAATATAATACATCGGATTAGGTAGTTTATAGATCTGTTCACTGTATCCACCTTCAAGATCGGACCACTGATCACCAATATTTATTATTATTTTATATCCATTTTCTTCTATTTCTTTTCTACACTTGGATTTGTATTCAATTGTGGTCATCTTGGATCCAATAGGTTTAAAATATATTCTCTTCCAACCAAAATAACCTTCATTTTTCAGATTTACAACGGTTGGGTCTTCGGATAGATTTTCATTCAATTGGTTCCTACCAGTTATAAAAAAAGTCTGCACTTTAAACTGTTGACAAATTCTATAGAGTTTAAGAGTTGGTTTAATGGCTTTTGCTCTTGATTGTTTAACCCATTCTACCCAAGTATCATAACTGAAACCGAAATCATACTTATACTCATACTCAATATTTGATAAAGCGGTCTCATCAATATCGAAAACAGCAGCAGGATTAACAACATCGTCATACCTGTCATATACGTAATGAATGGCTTTATTAACAACCAATTCAATGTCTTTGTCATAAGATCCAGATTCTATATAATTCCTGATAGTTTTTTTTAGAATCCCAAGATTTGGAGGTTCAGGAATACCACCTAGACAAATCTCAACCCAAATTAATAAAAATAAGAATACACCAAATAACCTGTTCATTCCCAACACCTCCATGTATATTTTCTTTACCTATAAAAAACCTACCTCTTGATAAAACTCAAAGGGGAATAAAAAATAAAAAATAGAAATAATAAATTAGTAATGTTTAAGTATGTTTCTGAAAGATACACCAATATATTTAAAAAAGTTCTTAAATTATCAAACTTACAAATAGATATCTCAAAAAACAAAGATCTATCTTTTATAAACAGAGAATCAAAACCACAAATAGTATTAGTGAATTTTAAAAACAGAAAACTGATTATAAATACTCAAAATTTATGTCCCAGAGTAATAAGATTTTATATCCTTAAAAACAAAATAAAAAATCAAATTCAAAAAAAATTATTTAAAATGCAAAACACTTATGAATCATGAGGAACTAAAAGAATCAATAATAAACTCATTCAATTCAGGCAATTACGATTTCATAAGCGATCCCCATTTTTTTGATGAAATTAATATTCCCATAATAGCCAAAGCCATTAATTCAATAGAAGACTGGGAAATCATAAAATCCTTTCTAACAAAACTACCAATAGAAAAAATTTCACTGATATTAACAGAGCTTGATGACAGCATAGTAGAAAAAATTCTCAAAGAAATCGGAATACAAAATATAGTAGAAATAATAACAACTTTAGAAGAGGAAGAGGCGGCAGAATTGATAGACCAACTCCCAGATGAAATTAAAAAACAAATAATTTTAAAACTCGACCCCAAAGAATACACAGAAATAGAGGAATATCTGAAATACCCTGAAAACACAGCAGCCAGATTAACAACCAAAAGCTACCTCAAAATATATCCCTATTACACAGTTGGAGAAACATTGGAAATCATAAGAAAAAAGAGCGAACTTGAAGACCTGCCCGAATTCCTTAACTACATCTACGTAGTGGATAGCGAAGAAAAACTTGTTGGAGTTATATCTCTAAAAGAATTGGTCATATCCAAACCATATATTCAAGTTAAATCAATAATGTCAAAAAACTTAATAAAAATTGATGCCAACAGAGATAAAGAAGAAGCTGCAAAAATACTCAGAGATTATGACATATTATCACTACCAGTGGTTGACAAAAACAACAAATTATTAGGTATTATAACCCATGATGATATTATAGAAGTGATATTCGAAGAATATACTGAGGATATACTGAAATCAGGTGCAGTCCAGTCATTTGAAGAATCGTATATTCAAATAACGCCATTCCAATTGGCTCTCAAAAGAGCCACCTGGCTCGTAGTTCTATTCCTGGCATCATCCATAACCAGTAATGTTATCTCTGGATTCAGTGATACAATAGAAAAATATGTACAACTGTCATTTTTCATTCCTCTCCTAATTGGAACCGGTGGTAATTCAGGGTCGCAATCAGCAGTCACAATCCTCAGATCCTTAGCACTTAACGAATTATCAGAAAAAGACTTCATATACATTTTTAAAAAGGAATTAAAAACAGCAATATTACTGGGATTACAAATAGGAACAATAGCAATATTATACACTTTAACCATGGGAATGCTAGTACTAAAAATAGAATGGAAAATAATACCAGTAGTAGTTATCTCACAAATTCTGATAGTCATTTGGTCAACAATCGTTGGATCAACATTACCAATAATAGCCAAAAAATTAAAGATAGATCCAGCAGTAATGTCAGCTCCATTCATTGCAACATTCGTAGATGCAACAGGATTAATTATATACTTCACTATTGCAAAGATGATCCTTCACATATAGTCAAAGTTTACATATTTTTAACTTTTTTTATAACTTCAATAATAAATTATAAGATATATCTTTATACATAAAATACCATGGAAAGGAAAAATAGGGTATGGATTACTCATTAAAAATAAACGGTAAAATAGTAAAAATCCCACAAAAAAATCATAAATTCGCACAAGAAATCGACAAAAATAATGACAAATTTATATCAAAGCAAGAAATACAAGACTTCTTAATCAATAATGATGAAGTTAAAGTATATAAAACCAAAAATAATAAAACGAACCTCCTTAATGAGAAGTATATAATAAATGAGTTCAAAGAATCTTTAACAGATCAAGTAAGAAAAGATTTCATAAGAGATTATACGAAAATTATAGAATCAATGAAAGAACTAGAGCAAAAGTATCCCGATAAAGTAAAATTGGAAATTATAGGGAAAACATCAGAAGGTAGAGATCTAGTCGTTCTCAAAATATCAACCTCAAAAAACGAAAATACAAAAAGCCTAATGATTACAGGACTACATCACGCCAGAGAATGGGCAACAGGAGAATCAGCACTCAATATAGCAGAAAAACTGTTGGAAGAATATCACCAAAACGAAGATATAAAAAATCTCCTAGACAACACAGTATTACATATTTTTCCAATAGTCAATCCAGACGGATATGAATATTCACTTAAATATTATTCCTGGTGGAGAAAAAACAGAAGAACGCTGGATAAAGGAATAGGAGTTGATTTAAATAGGAATTACTATACAGAAAAAAATCCAGAGTTATACAGACCCAAAGATGACAAACCTGATTCCACTTGGGACGATTACGGAGCAAGTGATAGCCCAAATTCAGAAGTATACAGAGGGCCAAATGGAGCAAGCGAATCAGAAATTCAAGCACTACAAAAATATGTACAAGAAAATAACATAAATACTGTCATAGACATACATAGTTACGGAAATATGATCCTATTCCCCTGGGGACATACATCAACCCCATCAAACTGGGATCAAATCTACAAAGAAATAGGATATGAAATGAATAAGGAAACTGGAGAGAAATACAGAGTATTTCAAAGTATAGGTCTTTATCCCACAACAGGTAGCAGCTCCGATTACCACCATTTTGAAGGTAGATTTGCCTACACATTAGAAATTGGCAGAAGCTTCTTCCCAAAAAGTAAAGAAGAACTTGAAAAACTCAAACAAGAAGTCCTAAACATGACAAAAGTTTTCATGAGAAATCTGGTTAGTGGAAAAATTCCCACCCAAACATATTCAATATAAGATATAAAAGTTAAAATATCTAAAAAATATCTAAAAAATCTCAAAAGGGACCAAATCCTTGCCATTGAATATAATTAATGATTATTGGGTGTAGGAATGGGAAATAAAACTAACCGGAGGTGTAAAAGTGAGAAAATTAATAATAACGGTTAGCACCTTAGCGTTGATAGCTACCTTAGCTATGGGAGGTCTAATATCCAAGGACTGTCCCAGCTGTCCAGATGACGGTTACGTGATTTCTAAAGAGTGCCCAGATTGCCCAACTGATGGCTACATATCTAAAGAATGTCCAGATTGTCCAACTGATGGCTACATAGCCAAAGAATGTCCAGACTGTCCAACCGATGGAATAATGGCTTAAAAAGAATTGCAGGTAGCTAATCCCTACCTACACCCTTAAAAAACGTCTATATTTCTATACCTCTGATGGTATCGGACTTGAAAAAAGCTAGAAAATTGTCAATTATAAATAACAATTCTTCATCATTATATTCTTTCCTCAATTCTTCTATCTTTCTTATTATGCTTTTTAGACCCATCTTTTGAGTATATATAATTTTATATATTTTTCTAGCAATATCAATCTGTTTTGAAGAAAAGTTGTTTCTTTTCATTCCTTCTCTATTTATTCCTATAACCTTTGGAGGGTTACCATCAACCATCATAAAAGGTGGTATGTCTTGATATATTTTAGTAAGTCCACCAACAATAGTATACTTTCCTATTCTTACCTTTTGGTGTATTCCTGACATTCCTCCAACAATCACAAAATCATCAATGAATGTATATCCTGCTATACCTGCCAAACTTGATATCACAGTATTATTACCGATATGGCAATTATGTCCAATATGAACCTGAGACATTATAAAATTGTTATCTCCAATAAAAGTTTCCCTATTTTCACCTGTGGCACGGTGAATACATGTAAGCTCCCTAATTATGTTGTTGTTACCAATTCTAACAAAACTTTGCTCATTTTTGAAATTCTTATCCTGCGGCTCAGTACCTATTATAGTATTTGGATAAATAACATTGTTTTCTCCAATAATAGAGTAAGTTATGTATGAATTCCTCATTATTTTGACATTTTTTTTAATAACACAGTATGGGCCAATAAACACACCATCTTCTATTATAGCACTGCTATCTACAGTAGATGTGGGATCTACATAATACTTCATATTTTCGCTATTTTAATATTTTCTAACATTCTGGTGGCAACATCAAGGGACTTTATTCCATCATCTATTCCAACCAAAGGCTCCCTATTTTGAATAACACTGCTAACAAATTCCATTATCTCCATTCTGAGTGACTCAGACCTTATTATGTTAGGAATCTCTATTTTTACTTCAAAAGACTCTATATCAGTATTTTTATATATGTTAGAAGGAACATGATGTATTTCCATGTACTGCAAAATGAGATCAACATATATTGAATTATCATGTTGAACTATTCTCATTTTCCGCTCTTTTGAAGGATAACATCTACTGGCTGTCATGACAGCAACACTACCATTATCAAATGTTATATTTCCAACAGCTATGTCTTCATTATTTGTAAAGCTATAAACACTATTACCAACAGAATTAATACTTTTTATTTTCTTGCCTTTCATTAGATAATTGAGAATTATATCTATATCATGTATCATTAAATCAAGCAGGACACCAGTTGATGGCTTTCTACTCGGTAAAGGTCCCATCCTTCTGCACTCTATAAATATTGGGTTGGTTATATAATTTGACAACTGCCTTATTGCTGGATTGAACCTCTCAGTGAAACCAACCATTATGTTAATACCATACTTTTGAGCATAATATTTTATTTCTTCAGCTTTTTCAAGACTATCTGCAACAGGCTTCTCTATCAATAAATGTTTACCCTTCTTTATACAGTGAATAGCTATTTCATAGTGTTTATCAGTGGGAGCAGCAATGGATAATATATCACAATCATCCACTAATTCATCCATTCCTGAATAACTTCGCACATTTAAATTTTCTGCAACCAATTCGGATTTAAATTGATCAATATCAAAAACTCCCTGTAATTTGATTATATTGTTCAACGTAGAGTATATCCTTGCATGATGGAAACCCATATAACCAACACCAATAACACCAGCTTTCAACATATTTTTATTCAGTTATAATTTTTTCTTTTTTGAGGGCAAAATTTAAATTTCCCTCTGCAACAAGTTCATCACCCACAAAAACCCATGACTGAGCAGTAGGAAAATAATTATCTCCCATTTTTTTTATTTTTATCTTCTTTACTCTTATTGTCAGTATATCACCTGGCTTGATAATCCTTTTAAATTTAAAACTTTCAACCCCTATAAGTAAAGCCAAATACTTATCTTTTTCTTGGAAAGATGAAAGAAAAAGCACACCCGCCGCTTGTGCAACAGCCTCTATTATTATAACTCCTGGAAAAACTGGTTTATCAGGGAAATGACCACTAAAAAACCACTCATTCATACTAACATTCTTCTGAGCAACTATCTCATCCTCAGTAATACTAATAACCTTATCAACAAATAAGAATGGATACCTATGGGGTAAAGATTTTAAAATTATTTCCTCCGCCATATATTTTATAATATATTCTATCCAAATAATAACAACCCTTCACAAAAACAAAAGATATTATAATGTTGAGAAATACATTAGAGCAATATTAATCTATGCTCTTGAAATCAATTTACAGAATTTTCTCAAAATATATTCCCCTTCATGAGGAACAAAAACTTCATTAAACCCTATGTTTCCCAAATTGACAAACCTCGTTATTCCACAACCAGCTAATTCATTAACATACAATTCAATATCTTTTACTTTAATGCTGCAGCTCTGTAAAATTTCAGAATAGGGTAGCAACAAACCAATTAGCTCTTCCAAATTACTAACTCTTTTAATACAAATGAATCTATTGAGAGGACCAACAAAAAAACCTCCAGAAGAGTAATCCAGATACACTCTTTCAAAGTATTTTCCATTTTTCAAAACAGTGTTTGCTAAAGCAATTTCCTCATATTTAAAAATCTCAGTGTACTCATCAAAAGACAGTTCTCCCTGTTCTATTTCAAAATTCTTTACACTATCAGAAAGTCTATTTGCAAAAACTTCCAATAGATCGTAATCAACATTCCCAACAACATATATTGTTTGGACAGAAGAACAAGCTCGCTGCTCCCACAAACATATATCCCAAGCCAAAGATCGATAAAAACTCTCATTATCAATATTTTCAGATAAAGAAATATCATCCAAAACACAAACACTATACTTAGGACCATACATTATTAATTTTTTCTTAGGATCAAAATTTGAACCAAAAAACTTAATAGTTTCATAAGAACCCCAAACAACCAAACCATCAGAGTATCGATTCAAATAACTAATCAAATCATCAGAATTGTAAGAAAAAACAACGATATTTTCAGAGATAATACCTTTCATCCCCAACTCTTCTTCAATTTTTCTTAAAGATTCAACCCATAAAATACCAAAAAAATTACCAACCTTCGAAGAAGTCTTTACAATATTGATGTTCTTTGCGATAACGCCACAAAGAAGAGAATCAATAGAAGAAACAAAAACATTTCCTGCAGTTACATGAGTAAGCACACCTAAAGGGAAAGCTCTCAATTTGATATCTTCACCTTTCCAACCATCCAAAATCTCCAGAGAGCCTAACTCAATACAAATCCTTTTTACTAAAGTTTCATAAGTAAAAATTCTTGATAATTCCCTTATTGCTAACTTTAACATTTCCTGACTGAAACCCAAATTGTTCAAATTTCTTAAAACCAAAGGATAAAATTGATTATTTTCATCTAACCAAAAATTGCTGACTCTATCTATCACTTTTACAATATCATGAATACTATTTTTTAACATTTCTTTTCTTTTAGATTTGGCGAGTGAAAAAATGTAATTCAGGTCATCAGAAAAAACTTCATCAATTATATTTCCAAAAACATAGTTAGCTTTATAATTACTTTGGCCCATAAATGTACCTCTCATAAATATCAATAAAATTTTTAAATTTTTGAAATAGCACATCATCAATTGAAACATTTTTTATTTCTCTCAAAGTAAATTCATTGGGAAACTCATTGCCCTTCATTTTAAAATACTCAATAAACATCTTGAAAACTCTAAAAAGATCCCTATCATCAATTTTACTAATATCAATCTTTTCTAAATAGTTTATAATAAAAATCCTCCTCAAAACAAAATAAAGATTATAAACAACAAAAATGAAAATTAACAAAACCGATATCCTAAATGTCAAACTTAATAACATTGATAATCCTTGAATAAATTCCTCATTTAATCCAAACATACGATAAATATTAGAACCTCTATTTTTATCTTCTAAATATTTAAGTGTTTGTTCGTCTATATTATAAGGTGTTGGGTCAACAGGTATCCAACCAAAAGGTGTCAAGACCTCAACCCAAGCGTGTGCATCATCAGAATAAACCTCAATAAAACCTGTAAAAGGATCTTTTTTCTGAGGTGCATATCCCAAAACCACTCTTGCAGGAATATTTACCTGTCTCAACATAACAGCCAAAGAGCTAGCAAACTGCTCACAATAACCTCTCTTCTGAACAAATAAGAAATCATATACGGCGTCAGTTTTAGGAACATCTATAAACAGATCGTAAGTATAATTATTTTCAAGATATTCCTTGATCTTCTCAACTTTACCCCAAAATGTAAATTCATTCTCAGTTAAACCAAGAGATATCCTCTCTATCTCAATTGGCATTTCAGGCAAAGAAAGATAATTGTAGTAAAAATTATTTTTTTCAACTATTTTTCCAATAAATCTTTTATACTCATCATAAGAAAACTCCTTTAACTTATTCATATCAAAATATGGAACTTTAGAAACAGCAGTATAAGTTATCCCCTTCACAAGAGGATATTCAGCATATAAGTTATAATTTCTCATCCTGAGAAAATTAGCAGGAAAAAAAACTTCACTGGCAACAGGAATATGATAAAGTATATCAGGTAAATCTTCAACAACCATAAAATAAGAATTAATAACATTATAGTTGTAATACTCAAATTCGTTTGGTAAAGAAAAATAAGAATAATCAGTAGATGTTATAGTGATATCATCATCATCCGAATTATACCACTTTTTGCCATCATAATACATTAAGTGCATTCCCTTGATATATGTCATAAAAGGAGACTTAACTTTCATAACAAGAACATGAGGTAATAACCCCCTACTGGATAGATCCATCTGGCCCCTAAATCCCCTATAGGTATGAGTTTGTGAGAATATAGATTCAACTTTCTTTTGGACTACCTCAGGAGAGTCAGAAGGTCCTAAATTTGCCATATCTCCCTTAGGAGCAAAAACAAACCTGAAAAAATAACCCCCACTTGGTTTAGGTAAAAAAACAAACAAAAAAGCACTTAAAAGAACTACAAAGACAATTAAACCTGAACCTACTCTGGATATTAATTTTAAATCTTTAAACTCCGCCTCACCATCCATAACCAAAAGAGTAATCAAAAACAAAAAAGTAAAAATTACGATGAATAAGACTATCCAATTGGAAAAAGAAACCACCGTTAAAACAATAACTATAATCAATGTAGAAGTTATAGAATATAAAATATCCCTTCTTTTTGGTAAATCAAAACTGTGTATTAAAAGTAGAGAAATAAGCAGTTCAAGCAAAGGAATACGTGGATCATAAATACTTTCAGAAAGGTTCCTGAAGAAATATATTGCAACACCTATCATCAACAAAGCCAGTATTACCTTTACAAAATATTGATTATTATATCTATTTTTCCAGCTCCAAAAATAACCGAATGTCAAAACAAAAGAATACAAAACCGACTTTTGTATAAACTCAGCCTCAAACAATGATAAATATATAAAAATCCCATAGCCCCAAATAGAAAGCAAACAAAGAAGATAAGAAAAAAACCTGAATAAAACATTATTTTCTACCTGTTGCATACCCCTAACCATTAACCCTCTTATAGTAATACAAATATATACTATCATTTGGGTTATAAACTATTAGCTTATCCAAATATTTTTTAGCTTTCTCATAATTACAAAGTATAAAATTCAAAAAAAATGCTCTGAATAGAATATATTCATTTTCAAATCCTTCACTTATAGCTTTTTCATATAAAAAAAGAGCATTAGAATAATCAACCTTTCTATTTTTATCCATTCTTTCAATAAACATACCCTTCAAAAATAAACCGTAAAGCTCATACCTATTATATAAATCACCCAATAAACTAAAATAACCATCTAAGTTATATGGACAAGTGTTTGTAAGCAAATACATAGTTATAAGCAATTCAAAATATTTCTTCTTGATCTCACTAATGTCACACTCTTTAAAAAACTTTAAATTATCCTCAAGAGTAGTTATAGACTCTCCATATCCTCCCTTTATAAAATTAACCAAAGAACTTGACAAAATATAAATATACCTATTTGAATTTTTTGAAATTATAACTGAATTATTGAGATATTCTATGGAATTCATTTCGTATCCATTAAACCAGTAGAAAAAAGCAATAGAATAGTATAAATATGGCAAGTAATTCGGATTCCTAATCTCAAAAACTATCTCTTTAAATTTATTTATTAAATCCACCCCCTTAAACATACCATATAGAGAGTGTAACAAAATATCAAAAGACTTTAATGGTATTTCTACATTAAGTGCGGTGGCTTTAGAATGAGCAATAAGTATATAATCATAAGCCTCATGATAATTCTTTAATCTAAGATAAACATCAGACAGAAGTATATATGCCTCAATCTCATCCGGATTATAGTCTATTAAGTTCTTCAATATTTGAACCAATTCCTCTATTCTATTGGACTCAAGATATAAATTCGAAAGAATCTTATAATACTGATAATTCGAAGGATCCATCTCCAAAGCAGTTTTTATATTCTGTACAGCCTGATCAATATCTCCCATCATATGGTATATATAAGAAATCTTTTCATATAAAAGTGGATTATTAGAATCTATACTGACAAGTTCATACATTAAATTCAGAGCAATATTGTAATTCCCCATCTTTGAATACAAATCTGCCAATTTATACTTATACTCCGCATTTGGACCCTTTAAATCTATTAATCTATTTATAACATTTATAGCATCCAAATATTGTAATTCTTCTTCATAGAGAAATACCAATTCTTCCAACAAATCAATTTGTGATTCCTTATTTAGCTCGGTGTGTAATCTCAAAATGTTTTCAATAGATAATATAAGAGAAGTGGTGTTATTTATGGATTTAGAAGCCAAATATAAATCTTGATAAACAGATAAATCATCAGGATTAATAGAAATCAAACGATAACATATTTCTATCGCTTCTTTATATTTAGATGTACTAATATAGAAAGATAAAACGTCTTTAAGAACACTTTCGTCATCAGTCACTTCAAGCAAAGCTGAGTATATTTTGGCCAGTTCCAAACTTTTACCTGCCATTTTATAGGATTTTATTAAAGGTCCCAAAACAGCAGGATCATTATAAACTTTCAAATAGTATTCCAAATTACGTATAGCCAATTCATAGTTTCCAATTTTATAATAAGCTAACCCCAAATATTTGTAAGACTTATTCAAAATATGTTGATCTGTCTCCGTAGAAATAACAGAAGAAAGAAAATTAATAACCAAATCCGGATTATAATTCAAAGCCGATTTACAAGCCAAAAGCAAATAGTATCTATCGCCAGTCAATTCATAAGCCTTCTGGTAACTAACATAACTATTAACATAGTCTTTTAAAATATATAGGACATCACCTTCAAGTGAAAGCACTTTTTCATTCTCACCATAATCTTTCCTATGTAGATCCAAATAATACAAAGCCTTCTGAAAATTATTCAGCTTATAATATGATTTGGCAAGAACATATAAAACAGTCTTACTTCTATAGTGAGGTAAAACAAGTTCAAGTATTTTGATCGTCTCATCGTAATTTTTTTCTTCATATTCCTTCTGAGCCTTAGAAAGCATCATTTCTATATCTCTCGTAGATAACTTAGAAGATTTTTCTACCCCAATATCAGGTGTTTTTTCAATATTTGGATATAAAGCTTTAGCAATTTTTTCATCATAATCTCTAATTTCAACATACTCTTTTACATCATAATTTTTATCAGTTTTGTATACAATTTCTGGCAAATTCTTTTTATAAGCAGATATTTCAGAAATTATATCACCTATAGTCTTCTGAACAATCTCATTAATATCTTTATCTTTTGAAATTGAATAATTATCCTGTAAACCGTTACCGTCTGAATATTCAGAACCCTGCTTTGAAAGGAAATCTTCAATTTCTTTTTTTATTTCTGATATTTTATTATATCTTCTATTTTTATCTTTTTGTAAACACTTCAATATTATATTTTCTATTTCCTTAGGAATAGAGGGATTGTATTTAGAAGGAGGTATTGGAGACTCGTTCAAAATCTTATATATCATTCCTGCAGGATTCAGATCCACTATGGGAAGATTAAAAGTCAACAACTCATATAAAATTACCCCTATAGAATATATATCTGTTCTATGATCAACATCAACACCTTTAGCCTGTTCAGGAGACAAATACCCAAGTGTCCCCATAAGCACACCTGGATTAGTTATACTGTGACTACCAAGAGCAAAAGCCAAACCAAAATCCGTTATCTTCACTATACTATCCTTAGTGATCATTATATTCTCTGGTTTCAAATCTCTATGAACAATGTTTTTAGAATGAGCATATTCCATACCATCAAGTATCTGTAAAAAAATATCCAAAGAAATATCCAAACTATTATTTTCCTTTTTTTCTATATAACTTCTCAGAGATTGACCATCAATATACTCCATAACCAAATAATACTGATTATTACTAACAACCAAATCATATATTTTAACAATGTTTATATGGTCTAAAGAAGCGGTTATTCTTGCTTCTCTTAAAAATCTCTGTAGAAACTCTTCTTTCTTTGTTAATTCAGGTGACAAAACTTTGATTGCAACTTTCCTATCAAGAACGGTGTCATGAGCCATAAAAACCTGGCCCATACCACCCTGACCAAGTTTACTTAAAACTCTATACCTGTTAAGTAACAAACCATTCATCTATTAAAAGAAATCACTCTATGAAAAGATTCTTTAAAAATAACGAAAAAACCTTCCACTAAAAAAACAATTTCAACTAAAAAAACAATAACAAGGTAAACCCAAAATTCTCTACTCTATTTTTTATATACCTTTTCAATAACATGAGATACGGATTCTTTTAACATAATTATACTGTTCTTATTAATAACGAAAAATAGTGCTAAAACTGACAAAATTAAGTAAACATATGTTACTTCTATTCTTATGGACGGATTAATAAGCTGTGCAAAAAATGGTAAAAATATCAAAATAGCTTTAAAAACAGTAAATCTGAAATCAAGCAAAATGATAAGAGCAAATAAGCTCTGTGCAGCAGTTAATAATATCTCATGATATTTTAATTCATCCAACACTAAAGGTATTCCCTCATGCCCATGGTAAATACGAGATATGAAGTAAACCAATGGAATAAAACCAACCAACAAAGTCCACTGATTTATTTTTGAAGATACAACAGTAGTAAAAGAGTCAGTAGCCAGAAGTTTCCAAGCAAATATTATCACAACTATTATCTCTGGTGACTCTGAAGCTATTGGAGCCACCCACTGAACCATAAGAAACTTGGCCAACTTAGGATCAAATCCAATATTCTCAGCTATTTTAGAACCTATAATAAGCAAACTTTCACCAAATGGCTTAGCAGAAGCCAAAAAGGTTATACCTGCAAAAAGAAACATCCCAATAAGTAACGGTATCTTTTTATTTTTAGGTAAAGTTGATATATAATGAGCGGGTCCCTCTAACTCTGGTTCCCTCTTGCCCATTTTCGTCGCCATGTATATATATAATATAAAAATACTAAACAAAATGAAAGTGTCCACTAATTCCAACTTACCTTTCAGAGGTATAATAAAACAGTAAAGGGTAGAAACAAGTAAAAACACTATCTCCAATATATTATTTTTTTCCATTTGAATATAGTTTGGTAACTCATTCTGTTTTTTTTCTCTTCTCCTTGCAAGTAAATACACTATTAATATAAGTGGCCAAACTATGCCAACTAACATCCTGTTAGCACCCGTCATATTACTTATTGCATAATACTTATACTCAGGATTATTACCTGCAACCCACGTGAAATATATATCAACCACATATTCAGGTATTACGTTTATAAGTGCTATAGCAGCAAGAACCAAATTTGGTGGTAAGTATTCTTGTGAGCTCTCTGCAGCCCAGCTAATTAAAAAAGCACCAGCTATTATAGAAAACCCTGTTAAAAAAGCAGATATTAAAGCATACTCGTTGTAATCCCACTGTATATAACCATTTAAATAAAGAAACCTTATTGTAAGCCATGGAAGCGGTATCAAAAACATTAATAATATCAAATAAAAGTATTTTTTATCACTTTTCAAGGATTCTTTTCCCAATGACTCTGTCATACTGTTTCCCTTTCCCAAAAAATTCCTACAAAATAGTAGATATTAATTTAATTATTCTTAATATTTTACTGGTTACCTCTTATAATTTGATTAATTGTAAAATTTTACTGAAACGATTAAAAAACTCTGTATACGTAC
>JAOABG010000033.1 GCA_026418475.1 bacterium
AGATGTGTATAAGAGACAGATTGGGATACTCTTTATTCTTTCTTTTATTTATTTCTGTTGTTTTTTGGTATTATTTATATTTGGTGAAGACTGGAAGATTGAGTAAGATATACATAAGGAGGATACCTGCTCTTAATTCCATAGAGGAGGCTGTTGGTAGGTCAACAGAAATGGGTAGGCCTATACTGTATGTTCCTGGAATTCAGGATATAGATAATATTCAAACACTGGCTTCATTGGCTATTTTGAGTCACGTTGCTCAGAGATGTGCGGAGTATGAAACTGATTTTATCATGCCTGTCAGTAGATCTGTTGTTATGACGGTTGCTCAGGAAGTTGTCAAAGAGTCTTATTTGAGAGTTGGTAGAAGTGATTTGTATAGAAGTGATATGGTTTTTTATTTAACTGATGATCAGTTTGGTTATGCAGCTGGTGTTGACGGTATTATATCTCGCGAGAAGCCTGGGGCAGTTTTTTTGATAGGTGCTTTTTATGCGGAATCTTTGATACTTGCTGAGACAGGTTTCTCTGCAGGAGCCATACAGATTGCTGGAACAGCCATGATAACTCAGCTGCCATTTTTTATTGCTGCTTGTGATTATGTTTTAATTGGGGAGGAATTGTTTGCAGCATCAGCTTACCTTTCTAAAGATATACTCGATAAAATAACATTGAGGACTCAGGATATTTCAAAAGCTTTAGTAATGGTTAGTGTTGCCACTGGAGCTATGATTAACACCATACATTTGCTTTATCCTAATCTGTCTAATATTCCTGTTTTAAATGTAATTTATAAGATATTCAGTGGAATGGTGATAAAATGAAAAGAGAGATACCATTAATCATAACTGCTTTAACAGGGATAATAATAATAGTCAATTATTTTTTACCTGAGGTGACTGGGAAGGTGACTCAAGTTGTAAGAAATTGGGTTATTGTCATTTCTTCATTTGCAATAATCTTGGGTATTTTAAATCTTGTAATAATTAGTTTAAGGAAAGCCTTTGAGCCAATAACTCATCTTGATGATAGAATTGCAAATTTAATTCTAATTGTTTCATTGGTGCTTACAATAGTAATAGGGATGATTTATGGTGTTGGGCCAAAGAATAATTATGTTTTCAAAATTAGTGGAGATTATTCTACTGTTTTGCCATTGATTAATTTTCAGGTTGCCACTGTGGATACTAATATTTTTAATAGTGTTATATTTTATAATATATATAATCCACTTAGTGCTGCAATGTTTTCGTTATTGGCATTTTTTATAGCTTCTGCTTCGTATAGGGCTTTCAGAGCGAGAAATTTGGAAGCGACTCTACTTCTTTTGGCTGCTGCGGTTGTTATATTGGGTAGAGTTCCCGTGGGTGACTATGTTTTTGGATTTATTGGTTTGAAAATATCTGTTGTTTCTGAGTATATAACAGCTGTTATAAATGCTGCTGCCCAAAGAGCTATTCTGATAGCTGTTGGAATAGGAACTATTATAATTTCACTGAAATTATTATTTGGTATAGAAAAATCACATATTGGTAAAAGTGAATGATAATAATAGATCTTTTTAAAAGGATAACAAGGAGAACAATATTTTTGGTTGTTGCTATATTTTTAATTCTTGGGACTATCTTTTCTGATGTATATTGGGTTAAAAAAATTAATTTAGAGGTTTTGCGAAAAACGATAACTCCTGCCTCTGAGCAGGCTTATGATTTTATAGAATCTATTCCAAGTAATAGTGTGGTTTTAGTATCTGGTGATTACGGGCCTTCTACGAGGGTTGAAGCGGATCCCATTTTAGAGAATTTCCTCAGGCAATGTTTCAGAAAGGATATAAAAGTTATAGCGATATCCCTTTGGCCCGATGGAGCACAAATAGTGGCCACCAAAACTAGACAGATAGCTAACCAGTATAACAAGGTTGAAAATGAAGATTATGTTATAGGTGGATATGTTGTTGGAGCTGCTGTGGCAATAGAAAAAATGGGTGTTGATCTTAAGGATGCTATTCCTCTTATAGCTAATAACTCTGCTCCATTCCTCAGGGATATAAAGACTGCCCATGACTTGAGTTTGGTTTTTTCAATAGCTGCTGGGGATACCCTGGTTTATTATATAAGAATATTAAAAAGTAGGTATGGTGTCAATGTTTCTGGAGGATGTACTGCTGTTATGGCTGCTGAGATGTATCCTTATATTTTAAGCGGACAATTGATAGGTCTTTTCGGAGGATTAAAGGGTGCTGCAGATTATGAAATTTTAGAATCAAATCCTGAACCTGATAAGGTCAGTGAAGCAGTTAAATACATGCTTACTCAATCACTTATACATGCTTTACTTATAATATTTATTATTATTGCAAATATCGTATATATCTATGATAGACTAAAATTTAGAAGAAAGTGATGATTGTTCATGATGAAATACTAAATAAGTTGGTAAA
Source organism: bacterium (assembly GCA_026418475.1). GTDB lineage: Bacteria > DRYD01 > DRYD01 > DRYD01 > DRYD01 > DRYD01. The sequence continues at coordinate 2,441 of JAOABG010000033.1, forward strand.
TAATCTTGAAAAGAGGGACAATGGCACATTTATTCTGTTTGGTGATTCCAAAAGGCTAAAGATTAATTTATTGGAAGAATTAAAAAATATATTTGTTAATATTGATTACATAACTTTAATTGATGATGATGGTATACCGATTGATAAGGTTAGGTATGTGCTCAGTTTTGTAAGACTGAAGTCTGAGAATCGAAAATTTGTTGTCGTAGATCTTGATTGTTTAAATTTGTACTCTGTTAATTCAATGTTGAAAACTTTAGAGGAACCTCCGGAGAGTTGTTTTTTCTTTTTGTTGAAGTCAGATAGTAATGTTTTACCCACTATTTTATCCAGATCAGTTAAGCTTTATGTTAATGTTAATAATTCTGTTTTGTTAGAATACCTGATAAAGAAGTATTTTTATCCTTTGAATTGGGCTGAGTTTGTTATCTCATTTACCAATTCCAATTTTGATTTTATTGATTATTTCTCTAATAATTTCTGGGATCCAAAAGATAGAAAACCCAAGGAAAACTTTATGAAAATAGTTGATTTTTTGTTTGAACTAAATGAGGATTTGGTGTTTTACGATGAATTTTGGATAAAAAATTTTAATAATTTCATCTCTTTTAGGATTTTATTGAAAATTGTTAAATCTTTCTTAAGGGATATATGCTTGTATAGTGTTTATGATACTATTTTTGATAGTAATCTTCTGAATGTATTAGAAAAGAACTTCATATATTTAAAGATCTTGGGTCGTGAAAAGTTTTTTAACTGCATTTTAAAATATAAGCTTAGATATGGAAATATGGATGAATTATTTAAAGAAGTGAAGAATATAAATAGTAATATAATATTTAAGAGAATTAATAAGAAGATATTGTATATTGGATTAATATATAAATTATACAATTTTTTACGGAGTAATTTGAAATGAGGTTGGTAATTTTTTTTGTTATTTTCATATTACTAAGGGTTTATGCTTATGAACCTGTTTTGATGTTTTTTTCCAATTCTCCAGAGTATGTTAAAAATGATGGTTATTTGATAAGTGGTACCGTTTCTCAATTTACTCCAACCATCATTTATTTCTATCATTTGAATGATACTGATGTGGATAAGAAAATATATTTGAAATTTGTGGGAAACTGTGAAGCTTTTATAAATTTTGCTTTTTCTTCATCAAAAGATAACTATTTCAAAGTTGGCAATGATGTCGGTAAAGAAATATTTAAAAACTTTAATCCTAAGAAGTATTATATTAATGGTGAGTATATATTTGAAATGGATTTTATTTCTCAGTTTTTGGTTTCTGGTTATTTTTGGGTTTTTTCTAATGGCAGGATTGATTTTGAGGCTTGGGTTGGTAGCCCCAATTACAGATACATTTTACCAACTGATAAGAAACATGTTAAGGGTATTTTCGGAATTGGTAGGATAATAACTTATGTTCCTTCAGATTTTAACTATCTTGTTGTTGGTGACATTCCTTTGGATGGCATCCAAACGAATATGTTGTTGAAGGGTACTTATAAGATATTCTATCACTTCATTATTGAAAGAGAGGTTGGTGGTATTAAGTTTTCTGCCAGGGGTGGGCCTTCCATTCCTCTATATGTCATTAAGTCAAAATATGGTGGATTTATGTACACTTCAGGTGGTGTTTATAAGCCCTATGAGGAAATTGGTATTTTCAATCAGAGAACGTATATTAAGGAATTTTTTACTCAACCATTAGGTGCCTGTTATTATCCAGTTTATTATAAACTTGATGATTGATTTAGTTTATGATGGATTTAATTTTAGTAAGTATAATAGTTTTATCTATTTTGGGAGAGTTTATTGTAATCTACTACAAGCAGAAGATAGATACGATACCTGTTTTTTCTATTTTTATTCCCCTGTTTTTAATTTCAAAGGGTGTTACTGATTTATTTTTGATTGCGTTGTTATGTTTTTTGGGTATTATTATTTTTACTATGAAGGAGTTTTCTATGAATTTTGATGCTGATATAGAACTAAAGTGGTACAATATATTTTTCAAATCAATTTTCACAATTTTTATTTTTTTTGTGGTATGGATTTTCGGTGTTTTTTTTAATAAGTCTTTGATTAGTTTTTTAGTTTTTTTTATAATATATTCTTATTTGTATCTTGTATTTTTTGTTAGTTTTATAAGCCATAAATTTGAGCAAAAACTAAAAAAGGATTTATCTGCTTATTTGGATGGAGCTATTGTAGATAAACCTTCTATTAATGATGAAATAAAAAATGAAATTTTTGAGAAAGTGTTTTTAAATATTATCCATAGTAAAACACTTTTACCATACAGGTTTATATTTTTTGAATATTATTTAATTTTAGGTTGTGTTATAGGATTTTACCTATATTTGTTATTTGTTAACACATATCTGGATTCGCCTATGAATTATTTCTTTAATTCATTAGTATTAGTTTTTATTCTCTATTCATTTTTTGTTTTTATTTTGAGGTTTGTTTACAATGTTTATATTTTCAATTTTTTTCTAGACTATTTTAAAAATCTTGTTGATAGTATGATTCTGGGTTACGAGAAAAAATTAATTGATAAGGAATTTATATTATTGAAAGAAAACAATAGTAAGTTACTTAATTGGTTAAAATACTTGGGTGAGTTTTATTCGAGGTTGGATGATAATCCAGATTATGAGGATTTATATAACAGCTTTTATTCAATTCTTTCTAAATCTTTGAATTTCTCAAGGTTTATTATTTTTATGCCAGAGAGAGAAGATAGTATTGCTGATTCTATAAGAGCTGTTTTTTATCGGGGTATTGGTAAAACGGAACTGTATACTAAGAATACTGCAGTTGAGGTGGTTGTAAACAGTTTGAAATCTGTATACTATTTTGGTGGAACTGTTTTCAGTGCTCTGTCTTTGTTTAAAGATGATAGGAGTTTTATATGTTCTCCAATAAAGGTTGGTAACAAACTTATTGGTGTGGTTTACATTTCAAGCGTTAATACTCGCAGCTTTGGAGAAGAGGATATTAGTTTTGTTGATTTACTATGTGATAAGTTTGCTATAATGTATATCCTTTATAAAGAATATTCTAAAACTTTAAATATGGCTATTAGAGATGGTTTAACTGGGTTGTATACTCATAGGCACTTCCAAGAGTTGTTATCTAAGGAAATAGAAAACGCCAAGCTTTATGGTTATCCTGTGTGCTTATTAATGATAGATACTGATAAATTTAAGCAGTATAATGATGCTTTTGGTCACCCTATGGGTGATGAGCTTCTAAAGGGAATTTCCAAGATACTTTACAACAATGTTAAAGATCGTGGTTATGTTTGTAGGTATGGTGGTGATGAATTTGCTATTATTTTACCAAATTTTTATAAGGAAGATGCTTATTTTTTGGCTGAAGAAATAAGAAAAAGTTATAAATCATTAAAAAAGGGAGATATAGAGGTTGGTGCTTCTATAGGTGTTGCTTGTTTTCCTATTGATGCATCTTCTAAGGACGAACTTATAAAGAAAGCTGATGAGCTGTTATACAGAGCTAAGAAAGAGGGAAGAAATAGAGTTATAATGGCCTAATTTATATCAGAATGTGGTGGTAGATTAATAGGAATTTCTTGAATTATTTCGTAAGTTGACAATATAATTGTTGATTTGGTATTATGGGTTTTTCTTTCGAATTTCCATATAACTGATATTCCCACTTCTAACACATTTTGTATATTTGGGATACTTTTAATTGGTTGTAATTCTATATTAAAATCTTTCTTTCCTCCTATTGTATAATTGTATAGTGATAGTTTGCCCATTAGTTTTTCATTTGCTTGAGTAGTATATGAAAATGTATTATTTGAACTGTTGTATTCTATATAAAGACTTGGATTGTTTTGAATTTCTGTTGATAGGAATACTATAATATTGTTGACGTCTATGTAATATTGGTTTATGTCTTTAATTTTTAAATTTCCATAGATTATAGCGTATAAGGACATTACTAATATTAGTGCTACTGAAAATGAGATTAAGACTTCAATTACTGTTAAGCCTTTTTTCACCCTATTTTTTATTTATTTATTTATGCTTCAATTTCCTTTTAAATTGGATGTTTTACGAAGGTTTGTTTATGTGTTTGGAGAATAGTATAAAAGTATGGCTGGTCATTCTAAATGGCATAATATAAGACATAGAAAAGAGAGAATGGACAAGATCAGGGGAAAATTGTTTGGTAAGATTAGCAGAGAGATTATGGTTGCTGCTAGAGAAGGAGGAGCTGACCCTCAGACTAATTCCAAGTTGAGAATAGTAATAAAGAAGGCAAAATCTGCTGGCTTCCCGGCTGAAAATATTGAAAAACTCCTGTTAAAAGCTCAGGGTAAACTTGAAGGAGAAGAATTACATGAAATAATATATGAAGGTTATGGACCTTATGGTGTTGCTGTTTTACTTGAAATTATAACTGATAATCGTAATAGAACAGCCTCTGAGATAAGAAGAATATTTCAAAAACATAATGGTAATCTTGCTGAAAGTGGAAGCGTTTCATGGATATTTAAAAGAAAGGGAGTATTTAATTTTACCGATATTGAAGACCCTAAGCAAATGGAAAATTATCTACTAGAAAATTTGATTGATTATGTTGAAGATTTGAAAATCACAGATAAGGATATAGAATTGATAGTTGAGCCTGAAAATTTTGAAGAAGTCAAAGATAAACTTGATGATCTAAAGTTGAATCCACAAAGTGCTGATATATCTTATGTTCCTGAGAATGTTGTGTTAATAGAGGACCCTGATAAGGCTGCTTCAATCTTGAAATTAGCTGAGGCTTTGGAAGATCACGATGATGTTCAAAAGGTTCATATGAATCTTTTTATTCCTCAGGAGATACTTAATAAGACTCTAGAGTTAATAAAATGAAGGAGGAAGGTATATGAGCGTATCTATGGATTTGATAAAGCAATTGAGGGAAGAAACAGGAGCAGGAATGACTGATTGTAAGAACGCTCTTATTGAATCTAATGGGGATATTGAAAAGGCAAGGAGGATTCTTCTTGCTAAGGGTGCTGCCAAAGCGGCCAAAAAATTAGATAGAGTTACAAAAGAGGGAGTAGTATCTATAAAAAATAACAATGATAGGGCTGTTATTATTGAACTTGGTTGTGAAACTGATTTTGTTGCAAGAAATGAAAAATTTGTGGAACTGGCTAAAAATATATCCGAGTTTCTTGTTAATCAAGAGTTCTCCTCTGTTGAAGACGCTCTAAAAATTAATTATCAAGATTCAAAAGATCTTCAGACATTTATAAATGAAAATATATCTATATTTGGTGAAAATATAAGGCTTTCAAGAATAGAAACTCTTAAGGTAGAGAACCAGTCCCAGGTCATATTTGATTACTTACATTTTAACAGTAGAGTTGGAGTTTTAGCTCTGGTTGAGTTTGAAAAACCATTTTCTGATAACTCCGAAGAGAAAAAAGAGTTTGGAACCAAGACGGTTTTCCAAATAGCATCTATGAAGCCAGTGTATGTTGATGTTTCTTCTATACCCAATGAGGAATTGGAAGAGCAAAAGAGAATTACTTTTGAACAGGCCAAGTCTGAAGGTAAACCCGAACATATAGCTCAGAAAATAGCTGAAGGAAAAGTATTGAAAATATTCGAGGATAATGTTTTATTGGAGCAATCATTTTATGACGATTCTTTAAAATTACCTAAATTCAAAGATTATTTGAACCATGTATCAAGTAAAATAGGTGAGAAAATATCTGTGAAAAAATTTGTAAGATTTGAAATAGGAAAATGATATGAAATACAAAAGAGTTTTACTTAAACTCAGTGGGGAAATGTTTGGAGGGGAAAAGAGAAGAGGATTAGATTTTGATATACTTAATAAATATGCTAATGAGATAAAAGGGGTCTTTTTACAAGGTGTACAGTTTACTATTGTTGTTGGTGGTGGAAACTTCATAAGAGGAAGAGAATTAAGTGGTATAAATAGAGCTACTGCGGATTACATGGGTATGCTTGCAACTGTTATAAATGCTTTGGCTTTCCAAGAAGTTCTTGAAAGTATTGGTGTTCAAACAAGAGTAATGACGGCTTTGGAGATAAAGTCTGTTGCGGAGCCATTTATAAGGAGAAGAGCCCTAAGGCATTTGGAGAAGCAAAGGGTTGTTATAATAGCAGGTGGAACTGGGAATCCATTTTTTTCTACCGATACTGCTGCTGTTCTTAAAGCAATAGAGTTAGAATGTCAAATTATTTTGAAGGCTACCAAAGTTGATGGAGTTTATAGCAGTGATCCTTTGGTCAATCCATATGCTCTGAAGTACACACATCTTGATTACAGGGAGGTAATAGATAAAAATCTCGGTTTTATGGATAGCACTGCCATATCTCTTTCAATGGAACATAATATTCCAATTATTGTTTTTAGTATAAAAGATTATGGGAATATAACTAAAATAGTTGCTGGAGAAAGTGTTGGTACAATGATATCAAAGGGAGGTTAGGTAGGATGCCAACTATAAATCAATTAATAAGGAAAGGTAGACAGGTTGTTAGAAAAAAATCTAAAGTTCCTGCTTTACATTATTATTACAATTCTTTGGATGGTAGAGTTTATTGGGATCCCAAGGGTGCTCCTCAGAAAAGAGGTGTCTGTATTCAGGTTAAAACTATCACTCCTAAGAAACCGAATTCGGCTTTGAGAAAAGTTACCAAAGTGAGACTTACAAATGGAATTGAAGTAACTGCGTACATTCCAGGTGAAGGACACAATCTTCAAGAGCACAGCGTGGTTCTAATAAGAGGTGGAAGAGTAAAGGACTTACCAGGTATAAGATACAAAGTTGTGAGAGGAAAATTGGATGCTGCTGGAGTAGAAAAAAGAAGACAAAGTAGATCAAAATACGGTGCCAGAAACCCTAGTAAAAAGAAATAGATAGATCTATATATTATTATAATGTTCAAGTATCTTGAGACGGTATTTACCTCTTTCATAAAAGAGGTCTATGATAATATAAGTAAAAATTGGGGGATGTTCTTTGCTGCCATTACTGTTGTTTCTTTCTCCCTTTTTGTTTTGCAACTCATAATATTGGTCTATTACAATATGGAGAATATAAAACAAAAAATGATATCCCAGATAACTATTCATGTTTATATTGATAGGGAAGCAAAGGTCAAAAATATTTCAGAGTTGATGTATGAACTTGAGAGGAATGATAAGGTCTTGAGTGCTACTCTTGTTGCTAAAGAGGAACTGGTAAAAAGGATACAAAATGAATTAAATGTTACTTATCCTGATCTGCCAATTGGTAATGTTATTTATATAAAAGTCAAAAGTCCAGATTTTGTGGATGTTATATCTCAAGATGTGAAAAAATGGAGTATTGTAAAAGATGTTGTATATTGGCAGGAGTATGTTAAAAATATAGGCAAAATTTTTGATGTTTTGAAGAAAATATTGTTTGGAATAATCATTTTTTTATCTGTTGGGGTTATTTTAATAATAAATAATACTGTTAAGATGTCAATAATTTCTAGAAAAAATGAGATAAGGATAATGAATTTGGTTGGTGCTTCTGGTTGGTTTATAAAAGCTCCTCTTTTTGCAGAGATATTAATAGTATTAGTATTATCTGCTTTTATATCGCACTATTTTCTCAGATTGGGTTATGGTTATCTGCTTGATAAGTTTGATTCTCAGATTATTTTTTTCAATTTGTTGCCAATAGATTACCTTATATTTATTAGGAATATTGTTTTTATTATTTCTGTCATTGTTTCATTTTTGTTTGTTTATAGTACCATAGAGAAATATCTTAGGAAGTTGGCTGAGGATGAGTAGAGTAGTTTTTGTTTTGCTATTTTTTTGGGTTTCTTTTTTGGGTTTTTCTTATTCTAGTCAGGTTGATAATTTGAAGCAGCAGATTTTTTATCTCAAGCAGAGAATAAAGGAAAAGAAAACAAAGCTTTATTATCAGAATTTGACTAAGAAAGAGGTTGAAAGACAGCTTAACCAGACTTGGCAAGAACTTACTGAAATAGAGTATAGAATATATGTTGCTAAAAAGAGAAGAGCTGAGCTACAACAGAAATTGAAAAATATTTCTTCCCAAATAGATGATATTAAAACTAAAATTGTTACTATCAATAATATTTTGGAAAATAAAACTATGGCTTTTTTGAGATACAATATAGACTTTATTGTTATTTTGTTTAATACCAAATCTCCTGATGTTTTTCTTGATTGCAGTTATATTCTTAAAGAGTTAATTAAATCTGATATACAACTTATAAATGGTTTGAATTATCAAAGAAAAATTTTGATTCAGAAGAACCAGGAATTGATTGAACTTAATAAACAATTGAAAACTGTGGAGGCCAAATTAGAACAAGAGAAAAAATATCATGATTCAATACTTAAAAAGCGTCAAGAATTACTGAAAAAATATCAGGCCGAAATAATGAAAACCAAACATGACATAGAATACTATGAGAGTATTCAAAAAGAGAAGTATGAGGAATTACAGAGGTATATAGCAAGGAGTTTGAGTAGAAATAGAATTTATAGGAATGGAAAATTTTTATGGCCTACTACATCATCCGTTATAACTTCCTATTTTGGTTACAGAGTTCATCCAATTTGGGGAACTACTAGGTTCCATTCTGGGATAGATATAGGAGCTCCTTATGGTGCTCCTATTTATGCTGCTGCCGATGGAGTTGTTATATATTCTGGTTGGTATTATGGATACGGGAATACTGTTGTGATAGATCACGGTAGTGGAATTTCTACTCTTTATGCTCACTGTTCTTCTCTAAATGTTTATAAAGGGCAGACTGTTTATAAAGGCCAAGTTATAGCTAGAGTTGGATCTACGGGTAATTCAACTGGACCTCATCTTCATTTTGAAGTTCTGATAAATGGTAACCCCGTAAATCCATTGAATTATTTATGAATGTCACTCCTCTTTTTAAACAATATTTACAAATAAAAGAAAAATCAAAGGATGCAATTCTACTATTTAGGGTTGGTGATTTTTATGAGACATATTTTGAAGATGCTAAAATATTCTCTGAAATAAATTCTGTGGTGTTAACAAAGAGAACGTTGCCTGATGGTAAGAGTATTCCTATGGCAGGGGTTCCTTTCCATTCTGTTGACAATTACATAAAAAATTTGCTTAATGCCGGTTACAAGGTTGCTATAGCTGAGCAGTTGGAGGATGCTTCCAATTCAAAGGGAGGATTGGTTAAAAGGGATATCGTTGAGATAATAACGCCAGGAACTATTACCTCATACAATTACTTGAATGATAAGAATTTCAATTTCTTAATGGTTATTGATTATAAAAATTCCGTTTTTCATATTTTGGTAGTTGATATAAGTGTTCTTGAAGGATATGTTATTACAACAAATAATATTGTTAATATTGTTAGTTATTTTAATCCTTCTGAGATTGTGTTTTCTACAAGAGTTGATAACAACTGTAAAAAACAAATTGGTGATATTAAGTGGACTGTTTTGGATAATAAAAAATATTCTTATGATGAACTTAAGGATTATACTATTGATGAGAGTTCGTTCTTTTTGTTGGAAAAAAAGGGATTTGTTGATGTGTTTTCTTTAATGATCAGTTATCTTCAGAGAAACATGTTGTTGAATTCTGGCAGTTCTATGAAATTCAGATTAAAAAATTTTTCCGATGATATAATAATACTTGATTCTTCCACTTTGAGGAATTTGGAGATTGTTGGCGTTAAAGATTCTTTGCTAAAAACCTTAGATTATACTTCAACTTCTTTTGGGGCACGTAAGTTTGGAGTTTTCCTAACTCAGCCTTTAAAAGATATTCAGAAAATAAACGAAAGATTGGATGCGGTTGAATTTTTTGTCCAGAATACTCATCTTATTATTAATTTCAGGGAAAAGCTTAAAAAAATACCAGATATTTTGAGAATGTTATCAAAATTTTCGTTATACAAATATACTCTTAAAGATTTCATTTTATTGAGAAATTTCTTTGTTCACTTACATGAATTTGTTGATGAACTATTTTCTCTTAAAGATTCTCCTGTGTTGATAAAAAATATTTCTGATAAAATTACTCGTTGTTATAGAGGATTGTCTGAACTGGAACAGGTTGTACTGAATTCTATAGATGAGCAAATAGTGGAGTTTGAGCATATTGATCTCATTGTAAAAGAAGGGTTTGATGAAAAAATGGACTCTTATATTTATACTTTGAAAAATAATTCTCAGTGGTTAAGAGATTACGAAAACTATTTGAGAGATCAAACAGGAATAAGATCTATCAAAGTTTCGTTTAATCAAGTCTTTGGGTATTATATAGAAGTCAGTAAATCAAATTTATCATTGGTTCCTTCTTATTTTGAGAGGAAACAAACTCTTGTTAATGCTGAGAGATTTATTACTCCTGAGTTGAAAGAGTTTGAGGCAAAGTTAGCTGAAGCTGTTAGTTCTGTTGAGCGACTTCAACAGGAAATACTTACCCAATTGATCTCAAAGATTAATGACAGCAGGTTATGTATAATGGAAATGATGGAAAACTTATCTTTTCTGGATGTTATTTTAAGTTTAGCTTACTGTGCAGTGGTTAACAATTACAGCAGACCAGTTATAAAAAATGGTAAGATTTTGATTTTAAAGGAAGCAAGGCATCCTGTATATGAAAAGTTTTTTGATAAATTTGTTCCAAACGATTTATATATGGACCAAGAGAAATTTTTTATTATACTTACAGGACCTAATATGGGGGGTAAATCAACTTTTTTAAAAACTGTGGCTTTGAATGTTTTACTGGCACAGATTGGTAGTTTTGTACCATGTTCTGAGGCTGTGGTGGGTTTAGTAGATGGAATATTTAGTAGAATAGGAGCTTATGATGATATAATAAGGAACAGGAGTACTTTTATGGTTGAAATGTTGGAAACCGCATATATATTGGATAATTGTTCTGAAAATAGTTTGGTTATCATGGATGAAATAGGAAGAGGAACGAGCACTTATGATGGTATGGCTATAGCCTGGGCTATTGCTCAATATCTTTCCACCAAAGTTAAGTGTAGAACTATTTTAGCTACCCATTTTCATCAACTGTCAAATTTGGAAAAGTTTATTCATTCTATTGCTAATTATACTGTTAACGTTTTGGAGCGAGAAGATGATGTTCAATTTACCTACAAAGTGGTCAAGGGATCTGCTCACAAAAGTTATGGAATATTTGTTGCTAAAATTGCAGGTGTTAAACCTGAAGTTATAAATATGGCTAATCAAGTGTTGGAGAATTTTGAAAAATTGACCGGTATAAAAAAGGTTCAAACAAAACTAATAGAAAAGTGAAAAAAGGAGTTGAATATGTATGGTTAAGAAAGAGTCCAAAAGAGTTGTTATAATAATAGAAAACTATAGGATAGAGGGCTATATGTACCTCATACCTGGTGCAAGGATAGTTGATGAATTAAATAAAAATATCCAATTTATACCTCTTACCGATTGTGTTATATATGATAAAGATAGTTCTTTAGAGATTGATAGGGTTGAATTCATGGTTATCAATAAAAACAATATTAGTTTAGTTTTTCCACCGTCTGAGATGTAGTTCATGCAAATAAATGGGAATTTACTAAAGAAGAAGTCGTTTAAGTATATTGCTTTTATTATTTATATTCTTATATCTGTTTTTATACTTTTTTTATTATATATGAAGACTTCTATAAAATTAAATGATATTTACAGTATTTTTATTAGTAATCTGAATTTTTTTTTTCTTGCTTTGTTTTTTTCATTTTCTGCACTTATTCTGAAAGTTTTGAGATGGAAAATGGTAATAAATATTTTTTTGTCTTCTAATTGGAATTTTATGTTTCTATTGAATTTGAGTTCTATATCTCTCTTGTTGAGTTTGGTGGGATTGAGTTTATTTTTAACTGATGGAATAAAGAGTGGTGTTTTGGCTTTTAGGGAAGAGGGTATGAAAAACAAAATGTTTATATTTTTGACTCCGTATTTTGATAGGTTTATAGGTACTTTGGCTGCTGTTTTACTTGCTTTTTTATTTTTTTTAAAAAATTATTTTATTTTACTATTTTTCTTTGTTATTTTGGCTGTTTTAGTAATATTTAGTTGGAATAGGGATAATTATAGGATTGTTTGTATTGCATTAGTTTTATCTTTTATTTCTCATATTTTTGATTCTTTTTCATTGTATCTTTTTTTGAGTTTTTCTTTGGGGTATAAAATAATTTTCTATGATTGGTTTTTAGCTTTTGTATTGGGCAGTTTTAGTTCGTTATTGTCCATTTTTGGAGGATTGGGAGGAAGAGCAATAGGCATGAACCTTATTTTGGGTGACCAAAATTTAAAGATTTCTTTTATTCTTGACATAATTTATTATTTGCTACAGTTATTTTCTGCTATTTTGGGAATTTTATTATTTTCATTGAATAAATTTATGAAAAAATGAGGTTGTTTGTTATTTTATTTATTATTTTTTTGTGTTTCTCCTGGATATTGTATAATCTTATAAAAATTAATATTCTGAATTATGAGGTTTTTAAAGCAAAAATGGACTATTATACCACGTATTATGTATATTCCAGCCCTGAAAGATCAAATATCCTTGATAGAAATGGATTTAAAATAGCTTATAGTAAAGAAACTATTAATATAGTTTTACATAAATCCAGGTATAATATGTTGAATTTTGAACAGAAAAATTATGTGAAAAATTTTGTTCTCCAAAATCTGAAAGTTTCCAATATTGATGAATTGTTAAAAAAAATATATATTGATAAGATAGTTATTGAAAAGGATCCTGATTATAGGGATATTTGTTTATTAATGGAAAATATGATGTATTTATATGGTGTTGATGTTTATGTGGATTATCGGAGGTTTTACGATGGTCCTGCTTTTGCCTTTGTTTGTGGTTTTGTTGATATTCCGTATAAAGAGGATGTTTTGAAAGATGAGTCACTTCAATACTACAGTGAATTGGGTAAATATGGTTTGGAGTTTTGGTATGATGAAATTTTAAGGGGTCAGCTGGGAAAAATTAAATATTTGATGGATCCTTCTGGCCACCCCATAAAAATTATTGAAGAGACTCTTCCTAAAAGAGGTAATGATTTGATAACTACTATTGATAAAAACGTACAAATTTTTGCTCATAAGGGTCTGAAAGAACTCTGTGATGCTCTGAGTTTAAAGAATATGCAGCCTGTTGGTGGATCAGTTATAGTAATGAAAGTCAATGGCGAAATTATAGCTCTTCTATCTTACCCTTCATTCTATCCTGATAGTTTAAAACCTGATGATAATGGTGTGATAAGATCATATC
>JAOABG010000034.1 GCA_026418475.1 bacterium
TCTTTCTTTTGTGGATAAGGACTATTACTTGCCCCAAGATTTTATTGGATTCAAAATAAATCGGGATATACTGAACGTGTATCTGCCTATAGTTGGGAATTTGTTAACAGTTGAGGAGTTTAATAATCTGAAATTAAATATTAAAAATGATAATCCTTATTATCAGAGATTTTTAGCGCTTGTTAATTCCCCTATACAAAATTTCTTAGTAATTTCTGAATATTTTAAAATCCTATTCTAAATCGCAAAGTTTAATAAAAATCTTGAGGGTTTTAAATAAATACTTGTATACTTTAGGATTAAAGGATAGTGAAGTAGAATATTATTTAAGGAACCCACGTCTATTATCCCAAAACATTTTTGATAGGTTATATGCTAGAAATTTGGAAAGAATTTTAGATAGGATCAATTCTAGAGGTAGTGGGGGGTTTCCTTTTATTGGTCTCGCAATTGGTTCTTTGGTCTCAATCTTTTCTATTTTGCTTATGTTATTTTCTTGCTTTGTTTACTTTAATATGTCCTATGCCTATAGATATATGTATGGTGATTTCATATTTGTTTGTTTTTTATTTGGTTTGATATTATTTTTTTTATCTTTTTTTGTTGGTGGGTTCCTTGTTTTTTTCCAGAAAACCATTAATATGTTTAAAAAGAAACAAGTGATAACCAGGGATGAACTCCGAAGAAGGATAGAGAGTGAAGCTGAAGGAATGTGATTTTTTTCAGAATGGATTAGAACCTTTACCCTCGCCTCTTCCTCCCCCTGAACCACTTGAACAGGGAGAAATATAGTTTAATAAGATTATTAAGTCGCTGAATATACTATCGAAATTAATATCAAAAAAACCTAAGTATTCATCTTTTTCCTTTTGTTTAAAAATCATTATATATTTATGGTCTATACCTGAAGAATAAACAACATTATCTTCGTTATTTGATACTGAGAAGAACAGTCCAAATGGAAGTGGATCTAATGTTAGGGGATTGGTATTGGTAATAAATTTGCTCTCGAAAATTTTGGTTTTACCTTTATCTGGGATCTGGGAAAAAAGTTTATACATGTTTATTGAGTTTGAAGAGATGTATCTTAGATCTGGAAATATTCCTATTTCTATTTTCTTGTTTTGCAGTATTTTGGAAGTTTTATATATTTCTGGGTTTGAATATATGACAACCAGCGTATATTTACCTGCTGGTATTGATGAAAGGTGGTAATTATAACTTTTTAGTTTTGGTATAATGAAATCTGGTGTTCCATTGGGAACAATATTAAAGGAAGCTTTTGTTGAAATTGAAAGAAAAAGAGTTAATATTAAAGAAAGCAATAAGAAAATTAATCTTTTCATTAGTATAGTCCTATCATTTCTTTTATGTAGTCTTCAGCCATTATTCTGGGATCATATTCTGGAGTCCAGACTAAGTTAACAGATATGTTCTGGAAGTCCTTGTGGTTTTTAAGGGTGTCTTCTATTTGATTGAGCATTATATCACCCCAGGGACAAGCTGGTGTGGTTAATGTTACATCTAACTCTAGTGATTTGTTCTCAAGACTGTATCTTATATCATATATTAGTCCCAGGTCTACTATACTTAATCCTAATTCTGGGTCCTGTATGGGTGCAAGCATTTCGAGAGTCTCTTTTATAACTGGGTCATCCAGTTCTTTTAAGTTTCTCCACGCCATATTAACTTCTCCCTCCCCTCATTATTATTTTTATTTTTTGTTATCTCTTTTCCTTTTTTCATAGGTAAATTCTGTTATTTATCGATTCAATATCTTTGTTGGATGTAATGATTACCTGAGGATAGTTATGCAATATTTTAAGAATTTTTTCAGTATTACTGGTATCCAAAAATACGAATGGTTCATCTAATAAAATCACAGGATAATAATTATATATCTGCTTTATTTTCTTTACTAAACTCAAGAAAAATATCAATGAAAATATGTTCACTTGACTTTGTGAAAAAACATTTTTTACCAATTGGAATCTGTTGTTATAGATTAAAATAAACTCAAAGTTGTCTCTGTTCGAGCTTATTATTACTTTTTCTTTATCTATTTCCTGATTCCTAAACTTTTGTATTGCTTCTGAGTAACTTTTTTTTAATGTTTCCTTAATTTTTTGATCTTTCTTGATTTCTATGGGTGTACTGAAACCTGGTGTGAATATTATTTTAATTTCTTCTATGTTTTTCCACATCTTTCTGCAGGCTATGTTCAAATCTTCTAATATTGAGTTGAGAATGTTTATTCTTTTGTAAGATATTTCTGAGGAGTATTCAACTATCTTATGATTAAGGGAATTAATAATGTCATCAAATAATTTTCTTTTAAGTAGATTGGTTTTTTGTTTGAGGATTCTTTTTAGATTGTAATAAAGGTTTCTGTATTCTTGGTCACTAATTTTAAGGAATCTATCAATAAAATCTCTTTTGTTTTCTGGCTCTAGAGAAATTAAAGATATATCAAAAGTGTTCATCAGGAATGGAGATAGGAACCTGTTTCTTACTTCTTTAAAGGTATCGATTTTTTTTTCATTTAGAAAAAGATTTTTATCAAACTTTTCATCTTTCTTCTTGAGAATTAAATTTATTTCGTTTAAGATTTCATTAAATAAGAAACTGATTGATATTTTTGCGAGATTTGAATTATAATTTATGGGGTTGAAACTGTTGATCAGTTCTCCTGAGAATGCAAAAAATATTGCTTCTAAAAGGGATGTTTTACCGGTTGAGTTGTTTCCCAAAACGAGATTAACTCCGCTTTTAAATGTTAATTCCTTTTTTATGAATATTCTGTAGTTTTCTAATGAGATTTTTTGTATATACATTATTGTTGATGGTTGAGGATTGTTTTATAAAGCTCAATTATTTCATCAATTTTTAAATGTATTGGACGTTTGTTGAGAATTTTAATCTCCGATATTAACGACTTTTCTTGGGTGTTAAGGATATTTTTTAGAATTTTTTTCTTGTTCCTGAAAATTTTGTATATGAATTTTATAAGTTTTTCTGAAAAAAGCTTCTGGTTTTTAGTTTTCAGCAGGACTAACTGTGAAAAAACTTTTGGCTTGGGGTCATAAAAATTGGGAGGTATAATAGTTCCTTTTTTTATTTCCCATCCTATATTCATTACTATACCCAAAGGATTATCAGGATTACTTATTTTGTCAACAACTTCTTTTTGAATGTTAATAACCACATTGATTATTTTTTCATAGTTTTGTATGATTTTTCTGAATACCAATCCCGTTATATAGAATGGTATATTGCCTATTATATAAAGGTTTTCTTGTTGAAGTTTACACTTTTCAAATGGAGTATTTAAAAATTCTATTCTAAATTCTTTATTAAAGTTTTCTTTTTCTATTCTTTCTTTCAATATTTTTGTGTATCTGTAATCTATTTCATTAAGTATTATAGATAGGGGTTTATTAGGTGTAGTTTTTAATTTTTTGAGTATGGGTAGTGTTATTGTTCCTTCTCCTGATCCTATTTCAAAGAGGGTATAAGGATTTACTGGAACGTTGTCTATTATAAAGTCACAGATATTGGATATAACTTCTTTATTTATTAAAAGGTGTTGTCCTATACTTTTTCTTTTTCTTATTGGTAACATTTTATTCTACAATCTACTACAAAAACTCCTTCTTCGTTTATGATTAAAGGGTTAACCTCTATTTCCTCTATTTCTTCAATTTTTACTGATAACTCTGATAGTTTGTTTAATGTTTCAATCATCTTTGTTTTACTATATTTTTTACCTCTGAAATTCTCAAATATTTTTGATAGGTTGAGTTTGTCAATCATATGATTTATTTGAAAATCATCTAGAGGTATTAGTGCGGTTTGAAAAGTTTTAAGTAGTTCTACCATTATTCCTCCCAATCCCAAAATTAGTAGGGTTTTATTCAATTTCTTACTTTTTCTTATTCCTAATATTAGTTCAAGGTCTGATGTTACCATTTTTTGGACTATCACTTTTTGATGGATTTGTTTTAATTGTTGTGATTTTTCTCTTAACTCATCCAAATTTTTTATGTTCAGGTATATTCCTTTGTTTTCTGTTTTGTGAATTATTTTTGGGGATCCAGTTTTAAGAACCACGGGAAATTCTATATCAGTTATTTCTGTTAGCTCCTGAGTTTTTGGGAAGCTTACTTTTAGAAGATTCAAAATATCAAACACTGATAGAGGGTTTAGGAACCCCTCAAACTTCTCTCCATTCCTAACTATTTCTCTTATTTTATCCCATTCTATGTTTATATCTTCAAGTACAAAATCTATTCTTTTTGATAAGATATTTCTTTTATTCGTGTTGTATTCTATAATTTTCTGTAGTGTTAGTGTAAGCTGTTCTGGATATACAAATACTGGAATTTCTGAAAGGTGCAATTGTTCATATTCTGGTTGAGTTGTATCTAAAGCAAACATACAGGAAAGGGCTAATATACCTTCTTGTTTTAATTCATCAGATAATTTAAAAATTGTTTTGCTGACTTCTTCCATATTTATTGTTGATTGTTGCCCCATATTGATTATAAGGTAGTCATATTCGTCTTTGAATTTTATTAGAGTTTTTATTGTTTTTTCTAATCTGTTGTGATCTGCATCACCAACTATATCTATGGGATTGTTCAGTGCTGCTGATGGTGGGAGAATTTTTGTCAGTTCTTCTTTTAAGCTTTGTGAAGTTTTTGGTATTTCTAAATTATGTTTTATAGCAAAGTCAGTGTTGATAACTCCACAACCTCCACAGTTGGATACTATCAAGACTTTTTTACCTCTTTCATCAAGAAATCTTGAATTTTTTTCAATTGTAGAGATGATAAAGTATAAATCCTCTATTTTTTCAGTTAGTATACATCCTGTTTTATTGAATAGTGCTTTGTAGTAGTCATTAGCTTCTGTGATTGCAGCTGTATGTGAAGATGAAGCTAAGCTACCTTCTTTTGTTTCTCCTCCTTTGAAAACTACTATTGGTTTATTCAATTTCAGTAACTTATATGCTGAATTTTCAAAATCTTCGAAATTCTTTATGTCTTCAATATATAAAGCAATGACTTTAGTTGTATCATCCGAAGATAGGTAATCTAAGAAATGACTTTCATTCAGAACTGCTTTATTACCAACACTTATCAGTTTACTTATTCCCTGCTTCATTTTGATTAGGTGTTTTATTATACCTATTGAAAATCCTCCACTTTGGGAGATTATGGAGATTGTTCCTTTTTGTGGGATCCCTTTTATTGCAAATGAGGCGTTTAAGTTTTGATAGGTGTTGATTATTCCAACACAATTTGGTCCTAATACTGTTAAATTATATTTATCTGAAAGTTCTCTTATTCTCTCTTCTTGGTTTACCAATCCTGCTTCTGCAAAGCCACTTGCTATGATTATGAAATTTTTTATTCCCATTTTTGCTGATTCTTCTAATACTTCCATAGCTATATCTGGCTTCAGAATTACAATTGCCAAATCTACTAATTCTGGTATGTCGGTAATTTTAGGATAACATTTTATCCCCTTTATGGCTTTTATTTTGGGATTAACCGGATATACTATGCCTTGATATCCATAATCTGTTATGTTTTCCATTAATGAATAGCTGATATGTTCTTTATTACTTGATGTACCTATTATTGCTATGCTTTGCGGATTTAGAAGGGTTTCTATATTGAACATATTTTTAACCATTATTTCCCACTCCTTTCAAAAAGATGCTGTATATTTCTTTGGCTACTTGATTATTATTTGTATGATTGGGGTTATGAAGATAAAATTTTCCTGTTATATATGGAATATTTGTTGTGTATATATCTCCTAAGAAATCTATTATTTTGTGGTAATTGGGTAAGTAAGAAATAGATGTTTTTTTGTTAATACTTAGTATCATTGTGTTAGATATGTCACTACCATTTCCCAAGTTCATTTTTTGTAAAATTTCATAATCTTGAATATAACCGTATGTTTTAGCTGGTATTAATTCTGATTGTTCAGTCCAGTAGAGAATCATTTTTTGATTATTTTTTGGATCTTTTAGGTAACAGTATATTTCCAATGAACTCGATGGATATATCTTATATTCACCTATTTGTATATGGTTGGGGATTGAAAACTCATAGGCAAGATTATCTATTTCTAAGGATTGATTTTCAAGCAATTTATTAAATATTTGGATACTGCCATCCAGTATGGGTATTTCCGGACCTGTAGTTTCTACAAGAACATTATCTATTTTGTTTATGAAGAGGGAGCATAGCAAATGTTCTATGGTTTTTACTATTTCAATATCTGTGCTTCCTATAGTGTTTATTATTCTATAAGGACTAATTTTTATAATTTTTTTTTATTGTAAAATTGAATATAATTATTGTGTGGATGAAGAATAATTGAACACTTCAGACCTGTGTGTATTCCATGCCCACTGATTTTTATTCTTTCTTTTATTGTTCTTGATTTCATTTCTGTTGATGTTTATTAGAAAAATATTAGAAAGATTTTAGAATATGTTTGGTAGGTTCATATTTGCCATCATTTGTGCTACTGCGTTATTCCCTGCTTCTTTGGATTTGTTAAGTGCTTCATTGGTAGCTACTAGTATTAGATCTTCTAATAGTGTTGGATCTTCTTTGAGTAGTTCAGGGTCAATTTTAATTGATGTTATTTCTTGCAGACCATTACATGTAACTTTAACTTTGCCGTTTGCTGAAGTAGCTTCGAATGTCATTTTTCCCATTTCTTGTTGCATTTTGCTCATCATATTTTGAACTTGGTTTAGTAGTCCTTTATTGAATTGCATAGAAAAACCTCCCTGTGGTTCGGAGAGGACGGGATTCGAACCCGTGGTGTCGCCTATTAAACGACACTCTCGCTTAGCAGGCGAGCGCCTTAGACCACTCGGCCACCTCTCCTCAAAAAAACTATTCCACAAAAACAATTAAAAACCTTTTAAACGGAATAAACGAAAATAGAAAATTGGTTTGGTAAGGACTACATTGTCGGTGGCAGTGAAGTTTTTTCGTTAGAATTAAATTGTTGTTAATGTATGTGAAGGGCCTGCAGGATTGCTGGTTGTTGAAGTTTCATAATTTTTATCGGTATATGTTGTGTTGTTTGATGGATAAGAAGTGGTATTATCATAATCTGGAGGTATAGTTGTTTGATTATCTTCTGGTGGTGGTTCATCATATGGTGGCAGTTCATCATAACCTTCGGGTAATATATTTGGTGAGTTAACATTATTTATTAGAGGTAGTTCCATATTTAATGTGAGTATTCTACCGTCTTTGGTTTTGTATTTTACTGTTACGTTGAACCATAGTAACGTTGCTATTAACTCAAAATTTTTTACTTTTTTACTATCATCTTTTTTTTCTACTACTATTGAGGATACGCGTTTGTTAGAGAGCCTTATTTCGAGGCTTTCTATCTCTATACCCCAATTTTTTATATCTTTATCATTTTGTAGTTTTTTTCGTAGTTCTTTAAACATTTCTGTTGCTCTTAGATTGGGGTCTCTTATATGATCTGCTGTGTATATTCTACCTATTGACCCTTTACTCAATTCTAATTGGTGTCTTGCTGATTTTTCATATTTGTATAAACCTTGATTATCAGAAGGGTCATATATTGCATTTGTTAAGAAAAAAGGTAAAAAAGCCAAATCAAAATAATAATATGTTAATTTTGATTTTACTATGTGTGATTTAGATACTTCTTCGGAGGATTTAACTATAAAAATTGTTGAAGAAATCAGTGTTAGGATTATTAGAGACAGAATTGCCAATGTTACTAGAACTTCTACTAAAGTTAGGCCTTTTTTTCTCATCATCACCTATATTAATGTTGATTTTTAAAATTTTTTGATAAAACTTTTGCAATTTTTTACATTTTTTTTACACCTAAAATTAACAAAATTTTACAATTTTTTCAGATTTTTAAAAAAACGGATAAAAAATAGAAATCTTGGAGGAAAATAACGTTTGTATTGAGAATTATTATTATAATCAGAGTTTAATCAATTTTGTTTGAGGTGTTATATGGCTATATTAATAGAAAAAACAACAAGAGTTTTGGTTCAAGGTGTAACTGGTAAAGAAGGTGGATTTCATACCCAGAGGATGTTGGAATACGGCACAAATATAGTTGCTGGGGTTACTCCTTATAAAGGTGGCCAGATGTTCCATGGGGTACCAGTTTTTAACACTGTTCGAGAGGCTATAAATACTGTTGGTCATGTTGATGCTTCAGTTATATTTGTTCCCTCTAAGATGGCTGCTTCTAGTATATGTGAAGCGTGTATGGCTGCTATAAAACTAATTGTTGTGATAACGGAAGGAATACCACAACATGATATGCTAAAAGTTCATTATTATTTGAGAAAGTATGATTGTATGATGGTGGGGCCTAATTGTCCGGGCTTAGCCACTGCAGGGCAAACTAAAATAGGGATTATTCCTAATAATGTTTTGGAGCCAGGTATTGTTGGGCTTGTATCAAGAAGTGGAACCATATCCTATGAAATTCTGAAATTACTTAAAGATAGTGGCTTGGGGCAGACGACGGTTGTTGGTTTGGGTGGAGATCCATTAATAGGTCTGAGGTTTAAAGATTTATTGTCAATGTTTTTGCAGGATAATCAGACACAAGCTGTTGTTATGGTTGGGGAAATCGGTGGTAATGATGAAGAAGAAGCTTCCGTAGTTGTAAAAAAACTTGTTGAGAATAATAAACCAGTGATTGCTTTTATTGCTGGTAGGAATGCTCCTGAAGGTAAGAGAATGGGGCATGCAGGTGCTATAATTATGGGAAAATCAGGAAAACCAGAGTATAAAATACAAAAACTAAAGGAAGCCGGTGCTATTGTTGTTGATACAATCAACACCATTCCCAAGATTATTTTACAGGAATTATCCAAAGTTAACACCAAAATTGGTGGAGGTGAATAACTATGGCACAGAAGAAATCAGGTAGTGCAAGTAAAAATGGTCGAGATAGTAATAGTAAAAGGCTTGGAGTTAAGGCTTATGATGGCCAATTTGTCAAAGCAGGAAATATAATAGTAAGACAACGAGGAACCAGAGTTTATCCAGGAGCTAATACTTCTATAGGTTCTGATTACACAATATTCGCTTTGGCCGATGGATTTGTTAAATTTAGGAAGACTAAACATAAAACTTTTGTTGATGTTCTGAACAATCAGTAGCTATAAGTTTTTATATTCTTAATTTTTATATGCTTGGAGCTTAATTTTTGTTTTGATGCAAAAAAAACTTATACTCATACAGTCTTTTGTTAAACCTTCTATTGCTGTAATTTTGGAAAACCAGGAAATATTAAATGTTTCTCTGGATATAGATAGTTCCGATGTAGGTAGTATATATAAAGGTAGAATTGTGAATATTCAAAAGGGGATAAATGCCTGTTTTGTAAGTTTAGGTAATTCAAAATCGGGATTTTTAAATCTCAATGATATTCCCCATTTTATTGAACCTCAAATTAATTCTTTTATAATGGTAAAAATAAAAAAGACATCTGTTAAATATAAGGCTTCACAGTTGTCTGCTTATGTGACTATTGCTGGTAAATATGTGGTTTTGTTACCATTTGAAAACTCTATAAAGGTATCGCATAAAATTGATGAAAAAGATGTTGAAGAAGTAATAAGAATGAAGTTGCAAAATATAAGGGATAGGTTAGCTATGTCCTATCCTGGTATAAAAGAAGTGGGTTTTATTGCCAGAACGAATTCTCAATACTCTGATGCTATAGAGGTTATGAAGGATGTAGAAATGCTCTATAAGACATGGCAAAAGATTCTTGAAGACTATAACAAAAAGAATTATGAGGGGTTATTATATAGGGATGAATATTTCCCCATAAAGATTGTCAGGGATTATTTTGAGGCTAAAACTGAGGTTATAGTTGATAATAAACAGGATTATGAGGAGATAAGAAGATACTTATCTTACTTTTTGCCCCAATATGTTAATTCTGTTTTTTATTTTGATCCTATAAAATCAAAAAAGAATATTCTTGAGTATTATAATGTTAGGATAGATTTTCAAGATTTTATTAAACACAGGGTTAATCTGCCTAGTGGAGGATACCTAATAATCCAGCATCCAGAACTTGGAACAACTATTGACATTAACTCAGGTAGCTATATCGGTGATAACACTTTTGAAACTTACAAAAATGTTAATCTAAATGCTTTAAAAGAAATAGTTAAGCAGATTAGAATAAGGGACGTATCTGGGATTGTTTTAATAGATTTTCTTAAGATACAAGATGAACAGAAAAAGCAGGAAGTCAATAAAAAAATAGTAGAGGAAATGGAAAAATTATTCAAAGATGAAAGAAAAAGAATAAAAATATGGGGGTTTACTAATCTTGGAATACTTGAAATTACTAGACAGAGAGTTGAAGAGGGTAATTACAATAAGATAACTACTACTTGTAGACATTGTCAGGGTTCAGGATACGTTCTCTCTCCTAAGTATCAAATTGTACAGATTATAAATTCCATTAACTCTAATATTATAAAGCTCATTGGTTCCAAGGAAAGGTTTATTCATTTGGAAATGTCGTCTGAACTCATACCATACTTCATAGAGGAATATGTTGCAAATGAATTCTATAAATTTTTGGATGATTATAATTTTAAACTCATTGTCAGAGCTTATAAAGCTTACTATTATATACATAAGTATTCTAAATATAAGATTAGAGCTTTGCAAAGTATTGACAAATTAATTCTTGATGATTTTCCATTGGTGGGTAGTGTTGTTGATGCTGAGGCTTGGATGATACAGGAATTGAGTTCAAAAAAAATGTACTCTCTTTATAAGGGGTTTCCGTTGGTTATCAATTTTGATTTTGAAACGCATTTTGAAGGTATAAAGGAAGTAAAAGTGGAAATAAAAAAAGTAGTTCCTTATTATTATATAGAGGGCAATAAAGTTAAGTGAGGTGATAAATGTGAAGAATATATTTGTAACTTTGTTATTTATTTTCTGTTTTCTGATTTTTACATTTTACACCCCTTTAGCAAGTAATAATTTACAAAGAGTTGTGGAGTATAATAAACCTTCTGTCGTTTTGATGTATATGGATATTTCTGGAAAGGTTTCTTTTAGTGAACCACTGATAAATCAGAGAGCTTTTAAAGAATTAGAGGCTGAGATTACCAATCTTGCATACTCGGGTGCTTTGGGAACTACAGAAGAGGAAGTGAAAAGAAACACTATCAGATATCTTCTTACCAAAATGGCTCAGGATCCCAATAAGTACTTGATTCCTTCTAAGAGGGTAAGGACTGTTGATGTTAGTACTGGAGCTGTCGGAACTGGGGTTATCATTAATCCCAATGGTTATATATTAACTGCTACTCATGTTGTTGCTATGGAGGAAGATGAACTGAGGCAAGTTGTTATCAATAAATTTTTGCTAACTATTATTAGTGATGAACTTTTTTCTGCTTTTGAAAGTGAAGTTGGAGTGCCTTTATCAAAGGAAGATGAAGATTTGTTGACAAATGTGGTTATAGGTTATATATCTGCTAATATTGTGGATTGTAAATACGAGAAGATGGTTTATGCTGGTCTTGGTGTAGCTGAAAAAGGAAAGTCTAACGTTACAGCTTTCTTTAAACCTGCCAACATCATAAAACTTGGTTCTAGTGAGAAAATAAAGGATATTGTTGATATGGGTAGAGACATTGCTATTGTTAAAATAGACCAAACGAATTTACCCACTTCTATTGTTGCTGATCAGGAGCCTGTTGAGGGCTCTGAAATAAGCGTGATTGGCTATCCTGCAAAAGTTCATGTATTTGCAGGTTCCCTGTTCGATAATTTCAGTATTCTTAAACCAACTATTACAAAAGGTATAGTTTCAGCAATCAGAACATCTTCTAAGGGTGTCAGAATTATTCAGACTGATGCGACCATAAGTGGTGGTAATAGTGGAGGACCTGGTTATAATAATGATGGGAAAATAATAGGCACTGCCAGCTGGGTATTGGTTGACCCTAATTTGGGAATTCAGACACAAAATTATGGAATACTTGTATCTTGCTCAGAGATACAAAATTTCATAAAGGAGGCAAATATACAAAATATTCAATCTGAAGTTGACAGAAACTATCAGAAAGGTGTAGATGAATATTTTGCACAGAGATATAAAAACGCTATTAAGCACTTCAAGAAGGTGCAGGATTTGTATCCTGAGCACCCATATGTTAAGGAATATATAATAAATAGCCAAACATTTATAGATCAAGGAAAAGATAAAAGTGGTATAAGTTTGGATTTTGGTGGTAATACTGCTCTTATTCTTATAATTTTGGGTGTCCTTTTTTGTGGCGGACTTTTATTAGTGGTTGCTGCTATAGCAGTTTACTTCTTATTTTTCAAGAAGAAGCCTTCTGCTGCTAATAAATAGTAAATGATAAGATTTTTTTTGATTTCGTACACTATTATTATTTGTGGAATAATTGTTGTTTTTAATCTGGCATTCAGTGCTGATTGGAAAAGAATATCTGAGTATGTTAAACCGTCTGTAGTCGTCGTTTTTATTGAAATTTATGGAAGTATTTCTTTTTATGAACCTGCCATAAACTACAAAAAACTTAAGCAGCTTGATGGTGAAGTGAGAAAAGTTTTCAATTATGGATATTTACAATATGATAAGGAAGAGTTGGAAAAGAACGTTGAGAGATTTAAATTGTTTAGAATTTTTCAGGAACCTCACAAGTATTTTGTTTCCTCAGGAAAACAAAAAATAGTTAATTTTAAATTGAGTTCTATCAGTAACGGTGTTATTATTAATAAAAATGGATACATCCTTACCAATGATAGTGTTATTTTTTATTCGGATAAAGAACTTAAAAAACATGTTATTAATAAATGTATAATTGAGAATTTAACTAAAGATTTATTTTATGACATTGAGCGGACAGCGAGTTTAAAACTTTCTCTTGAAGATGAGGATGTTTTATCTAGTATTATTTATAATTATATTGATTCTAATGTTATTGATTTTGAATATTATGGAGATACTTTTGTTGGAATGGGTATTTTTGAGAAGGGTGAAACAAATGTGGATTCATTCTTTAGGAAAGCTGCTGTGTTAAATGTTAAAGATGAGAATTATCCTAACAGGGATTTAGCTTTACTGAAAATTGAGGCTGACAATCTTCCTGTTTCTATAATTTCTGAGCATGAGCCTGAACATGGTTCTCATACTATTTTGCTGGGTTATAAAGTGGATTCTGAATTATTATCTGGGAATGTACTTGAAAAGTTTGATATCATTAAGACAGTAGTCTATGATGCTTATGTGTTGTCCACTGTTTCATCCAGAGGAACACAGTTTGTTAAAATTGATAAAAATATAGAGGACTCCAGTGGGTATCCTGTTTATAATAATGCTGGTCAAATTATTGGAGTTGCAAGTAATAAATTGTTGCAAAATCTAATGGGAATAAAAATAAAAAATTATGGTATACTCGTTTCTTGCCAAGAAATACGAGAGGTTTTGAGGATAATGGATATCCCAAATAATCAATCAGAAGTTGATGTGAATTATATTAAAGCTGTAGATTTATATTTTGATCAAGAATATCGGGAAGCTTTAAGATATTTCAAAAAGGTTCATGAAATATTTCCTGAACACCCTTATGTTAAAAATTATATTGCTGAAAGTCAGAGGTTTATTAAACAGGATAGTGGACTAAAAATCGGTTCTCAGTATTTTTATTTCGTTTTGTTTTTATTGTTTTCTGTTGGTGTGTTGTTTTTTTTATTTTTAATTGTTTTTGTTTTCATATTTTTTAGGAGACCTAAAACTGTATCTGTTAAACAAAATTATGTGGGTACTGAAAATGGTGTTAATGATTCTACTGGTTTTCAAAAAAAATATGATACTTCTGATAGTGTGTTTTATCAGCAGGACTATCAAAAACATAAAGAAGGTAGAGGATTAACAGAAAGTGAATTGGGTAATCAGGAGTTACCGCCGTTCATAAGGCCAGAAAAAACAGAACCTTTAATAAGACCTGAGAAACCGCAAAATCATGATAAGAAATAAAGATTTCGTTCATCTTCATTTACATACTTCTTATAGCCTTCTTGATGGAATGATAAGGATTGAACAATTGGTTTCTAGGGTTAATGAGCTTGGTATGGGAGCTGTTGCCATAACTGATCATGGTAGTTTGGCAGGAGCTATAAATTTTTATGATGAGGCTATAAAAAATGGTGTTAAACCCATTATAGGTGCAGAACTATACATTACAAATGATAGAAAGCTAAAGAGTAAGGTTCAGGAGCAGGAGGATGTGAGAGTTTCAGGTTACCATTTGGTGTTAATTGCTAAAGACTTCGATGGTTATAAAAATTTGGTTAAGCTTATAACTATAGGTAACCTTGAAGGTTTTTATTATAAACCTAGAATAGATAAGGAGGTTCTCTCCAAGTATTCACAGGGATTGATTATGTTAACTTCTTGTTTGGCGGGTGAAATACCCCAAGCTATAGTGAATGATGAAACTCAGAAGCTTAAAAAAAATCTTGATGAATATTTATCTATATTTGGTAAAGAGAACTTTTTTGTAGAGTTTCAATATCATGGAATTGATGAGCAGATTAAAGTAAATACAGAGTTGATAAAAATAGCTAAAGTGTTAGGGCTTAAGAGAGTAATTACTAATGATTCTCATTATTTAGATAGCAGGAATTATAATTCCCATGATATTCTTTTGTGTATCCAAACTAAGAAGAGGTTTGATGATCCTAAAAGGCTTAGGTTTGCTCAGAATCAGTTCTATTTGAAAACTGTTGAGGAGCTCTATAAAATATGGGGTGATGATTTTAAAGATGCTTTTCTTAATACAAGCTTTATATCTGATATGGTTGATATTCGTTTTCCAGAGGGAACTTTTTATCTTCCTAATACCGAAGACAGTTTCAAAAAATTAAGAGAATTGTGTTATAAAAATTTACCTATCAAATACCCAAATTATGGTCCAAATGTTATTGATAGAATGGAATATGAATTGTCTGTTATAAATGGTATGGGGTTTTCTGATTACTTTTTAATAGTTTGGGATTTCATAAATTGGGCTAAAAGTCGGGATATTCCTGTTGGTCCTGGTAGAGGTTCTGTTGGGGGTAGTATTGTTGCTTACATTATAGGTATAACTCAGATTGATCCGTTGAAATATGGTTTGATTTTTGAGAGGTTTTTGAATCCTGGTAGAAAATCTCTTCCAGATATAGATACCGATTTTTGCCAACTCAAAAGAGATCTTGTTATAGATTATTGTATAGAAAAGTATGGGAGAACAAAGGTTTGTAATATTGGGACTTTTGGGACTATGAAGGCAAGGGCTGCTGTGAGGGATGTTGCCAGAGTACTTGGTTTTTCACCCTCTTGGGCAGACAATGTAGCAAAGATGATACCTATGAACTTTACTATTGATGAGGCAATCGAACATAACTTGGAGTTAAAAAAAGAGTACAGTAATAATCAGGACTTAAAAAAAGTGATAGATATTGCTAAGGATTTGGAAGGGTTGATAAGGAACCAATCTGTTCATGCGGCTGGAGTGATCATTTCTTCAATTGATATTGATGAAATGATACCGCTGGTTAAAATTAACGATGTTATTGCTACATCCTATGATATGGGTTCTGTTGAAAGAC
>JAOABG010000035.1 GCA_026418475.1 bacterium
AGACGGAATAATCCTATATATTGATAAATTTATAAGTAATAAGCCAAATATAGCACTAATAGAATATCAGAAAGCACTTTCAATTTTCCCAGAGGATGATGAAATATTTGAAAAATTTATTAATTTCTTGAGTAATATTAACTTAAATCAAGTAGAGAGAAGTATATATATAAAAACATACATAAAAGTATTATCAAGTATTGGAAAATTTGGAAAAGCAATAAATATAATTACAGAAATAATAAATGCAAATCCCAATGATATAGATAACATAATATTGGCTGCAAATGTATATGAGACAGAAGGACACATAGATAAAGCAGTTAATTTCTATTTACAAGCAATAGATAAAATTTCCAATTTAGAAGAGAAAATAAAATTACGGGAACAAATAAGCGTAATAGATCCAGCTAATAGGGATAATATAATAGAATTAGTAGAATTATATGCTAAAAAAAGAGAGTTTGAATCAGCTTCCAAAATTCTCAGAAGTTTACTAAGATACAATCAAAATGATCCAGAAGTTTTATACAAAATAGCAGAAATAGATAATTTAAAAGGCAACTATCGTGGAGCAAATATAGCAATAAAAAGAGCAATTGAACTTGATCCACTTAATCCTAAATACCGATATTTACTAGGAATAATACATTTCTACTCGGGTAATAAAGCAGAAGCTGAAAAAATACTGGATCAAGTTATACCTGAACTATACCAAAGCAATCAAAAAAAAGAATTAAAAGAAGCAACAAATATATTAGCAACCATAAAAGAATCATATTTAGAAAAGTATAAAGAAATAATAAAGCACATTGCAACAGAGGAACAAAAACTGGAAATAACAAAAGAAGAAGCTAAAGAAGAAGCTAAGGTGGAAAACATGGAAACCATTATAGAAGAACAAATAACTCAACAAGAATCAAAAATAGAAGATACAATATCCCCAAGGCAAGAAAGTCAATCAAAATCTATCTATTATAAAAACGTAGAAAAAAATCCAGAAATTAGAGAAACACTACCAAAAACAACCAAAAAAAGTACTGGTATATTTATAAGAAAAGACACTCAGGAAGATTTATCAAAAAAAACTCTCTTAACAAAAAAAGAAAATGTCCTGATAAAAGAAAGCACATTAGGTATAAAACAATCAGCGTTTCTTAAAAAAGAATCCCCTCAAATGAAAACAGCTGATAAACCCACTCTTACTAAACAAGATAATCCTTTCATAGAAAAGCAAACATTGGAAAAGCCAATATTAGAAAAACAAATAGAAAAACCATTATTAAGTAAACCAGTAATAGAAAAAAATTTGGAAAAAACAGAATTAGTATCAAATAAACCTGAATTAACACCAGATAAGCTAGAATTAGTAAAAAAGGAAAATATTCAAGAAGAAATTAAATCCACAGTAATAATGACAAAAGAAGACTTAATCAAAGAAATAGAAAAAGAAAAAGTATATCAAGAAGAAGAAAAATTAATAGAAGTACAGGTAGATACAAAAATAGAGATCGAACAAATCAAAAATATAGAAATAGAAATGTATGAAAATACTCTTCTTAACATTCTTTCAAATTTTAATTCAGTAGAAGCGGTAATATCAAATTCCATACAACTTATAAATAACATCTCTCAAATAACAACAAATAAGTTCCGTTTATTTATTTGGATTTACAGAATATTAATAATAGCAAACACTTACAACCTAAATATGGTTAGGCAAAAGCTAATAGAAGCCATAAAACAAATTGGATATGAAAAATCCTTAGAATATATTTCAATACCAAATATTCAAAATACAGATCCAATAATTTCAATATTAGAACAAATTTCAATATCAAAAAATTATGAAGAATTTAAATATTCCATAAAAGAAATAATAAGGTATACAATAAATAATAACTATGTGAGTAATTTTGTTAGATTATACACTTTACTAATAGAAAAATATCCCGATAAAGAGGAAGAGATAAAAAAAATATACATAGATGTACTTAATGAAGAAAAAAATATAGATTTTATATATATCTTTCTCAAAATTTCTTCTTTTAACAACATAGAACTATTAAATATGGAAAATATAGAATTGCTTTTAAACAATGTTGATTATAGCTCAGTTTTTGAAAATATTTCACTTAAAATTAAAGGATGGATAATCATAAACGCAATAAAAAACCAAAAAATTAGTATTGTAGAAAAATTAATAAAAAAGACATCAGATATAACAAATTTGCTAACAGAAATATATAGCAAAATAACAGAAAAAATTATGATAGATCTATCCTCAATAGAAGATATAAATATACAGACAATAATATTACCCTTTACAACATTTGAAAACTCATATGATATCTACCTCAAACTATTGGAAAATAATAAACTAAATAAAAATATTTGGACAATATCATATTTAACAGCTTCAAATTATCCCTGTTTAGTATTTATGAAATTTGAAGAAATTAAAAAATATCTATCAAATTTGATAAATATAATTAAAGAAAGTCAAATTGTAAAAAACAATCTAAAAAATAGTCTCATACAAATAATTGGACTCATAATTAATAACAATGATCAAATAGTGATAAATAATCACATAAACAAAGTAATAGAAAATCTGGATGATCCAAATGATCAATTTATGATAAGTTTAATACAATGTTGGTATAACAAAAATATTAACCCTGAATTCTCACAAAAAATAACAGAAAAACTTCAGTTAATTATTGATGAAATAAAAGAAACAGAATTAATAGAATTCTATAAAACATTAACAACAAAATAATGGACGAGTTTTGGAAAAATAAATTAGATATATTAAAAACCAAAATTGAGGATAAAGACGTAGGTTACATCTACGAACAAGGTATAAAAGATTTAGCATTCTATTATAGAACATATTTTGATGATAATCTTTTAAAAAATATAGTTGATGATATAATTAACTTATTGGCAAATACAAACAATAGTCTTTTACAGTTATCTCTTATATATCTAATTAGCGAAATAAATTTCATACAAATAACTGAAAATGAGGAATATTATAAAGAAAAAATAAGATTAATACTCACAGAATTAATATCTAAAATAAACAAGATAAAAACAAATGTTGATAAGGATTATCCTCAAGAATATAGGCTATATTCCACTATTCCAAGAGCAGTAAGCTTATATGTGGCAGGTAATATTAAAACTATGGAATCAACATTAATAGAGTTACAAAAATCTTTCCCCGATAATCCCAAAATCAATCTATTATTAGCATTGTCTAAAANGAAAACATCATCAACAATATATAAAGTTAACCTAATAGAAGTCATAAAAACATCAACAAACACAATAGAAAAAGCGATATCACAAGAATTGGTTGGAGATATAAGTGAATTATTGCAAAGTATAAGCTGGTACGATGACAGTGAAAATATATACTTGGAAGCTGGTCTATATAGAGACTTACTGAGACTATACTATAAAAAAGTGGAAAAACTAAAATCGGATCCAACTAAGAAAATACAATTATCAACAGAATACATAAAGCTAACAAATACTCTCTTAAAATTAGGTGAAAAAGAAATAGCTAAAAAATACCTTTTTGAAGCTTTTAACATACTATTACAGCTAAACAGCTACATCGAAATATTGGACATAATTAATAAAAACAACTTTATAGAAATATTCCCTGAAAACATAAATGATTTTCAAGAAATAATCACAAAAACATTTGAAAAAAGAATAACCATAGATCCATATAACATAAATCTCTATATAGAATATTCAAATTGGCTTGGTAGATTCAACCAAAAAGAAAAGCAACAAACAATCTTGAAAAATGCTTACAAAATATGTACAGAAAAAAAACTAAATGACAAAATGTTAACAATAGCTAACACTCTTCTAAGCTTGGAACCATACAATATAGAATATACATCAATGTATATAGAATCAATGCTAAATAATAACCAATCAAATGAAAAAATAGAAGAAATTCTCTTTCAAAAACTTGAAGAATTCCAAAAACTATCTAAAAACAATGAATATAACTTTATTATCCAAAAGTTCTCTCATTTAATACCATGGGAAAAGATTAAAAACATGGAAAAACAGAAAATAATAGAAGAAATCAATAACAAAACAAATTTGGAA
Source organism: bacterium (assembly GCA_026418475.1). GTDB lineage: Bacteria > DRYD01 > DRYD01 > DRYD01 > DRYD01 > DRYD01. The sequence goes on from JAOABG010000035.1 coordinate 4,141, forward strand.
GAAAAATTGACAACAATAAAAGAATACCTTTCAAAGTATCCAGATGATCATGAAATAACACATGTATACATTATAAATAAGTCAAAAACAAAACATGAAATAAAAGAATTACATGAATTGATCCTAAAATCAATAGATTGGTATAAAAATAATTTGAAGCATCTAAATCCATCAGAAATAGAAACAATATACAACATATTATTAGAAAATCAAGATTTTGAAAGTGTAAAAAGATTGTTATAATTTTCTTATAGATGAAGAAAAAAATAAATTACATATCCAGAACTTTCAATTTAATTGTACTCTTTATTATTCTCTTGCTATCTTTGTATTTAAACAACAATTATCAGAAGTCAGAGCAACAATTCACAACAAAAGATACAAATTTTCTGAGAGACAAAGAAATTGTAATCCCAATCAAAGTATTAGATGGAGATACAATAAAAGTTAAATCTTATAAAACTAACGAAGAATTCAAAGTCAGGTTAATAGGGGTTGACACTCCAGAAAGTAATGAAAACCCCAAACTCAAAAGGGATTCACAAAAAACAGGGAAAACCTCAGAAGAAATTATGAAAATGGGTATAAAAAGCAAAGAATTCACAAAAAGTCTAGTTAGTCAATCAAAATATCTGTACCTCGAATATGATATACAAATGTATGACAAATACAATAGAAAGTTAGCTTATGTATATTTAGAAAATAGTCAGATGTTAAATTATATACTTTTAAAAGAGGGATATGCCAAAGTGTATACAGTACCCCCGAATGTAAAATATCAAGATAAATTCTTAGAAGCTCAAAAATTTGCACAAAGAGAAAAAAAAGGATTATGGGAAGGAAGTGAATAATATGAAATACTCATTTTCTCTTGGAAATAAGAATATCGAATTTGAAATAAATACTTTAGCTAAACAGGCTTCAAGCAGCGTTGTTGTCAAAAGTGGAACTTGCTGGGTTCTGGTAGCGGTCACCTTTTCAGAAAATCCCCGCCAGGATACAGATTTCACTCCACTAACAGTAGATTACTTAGAAAGAATGTATGCAGTGGGAAAAATCCCTGGTGGTTTCATAAAGAAAGAAGGCAAACCAACAGATCAGGAAATTATCAAAGCCAGACTTATAGACAGAACAATAAGGCCACTAATACCTGATTTTTATCATGACATAAATGTTTTTGTCCAGGTATTTTCAGCAGATGCAAATGAAAACCCAGAAATACTTGGACTCATAGGAACTTCAATAGCACTAAATATAAGCCAGATACCAATATTATCACCAGTAAGTGCTAATATTTATAAAACAGATGATTTTGAATTAATACTATGCTCAACTAGAGATAAAGTAACAATGATAGAATTCAAAGGAAAACAGATATCAGAACAAGAAGCATTTTCAGCAATGAAGAAATCTTTTGAAATAAATCAAAAACTAATAGAATTTCAAGAGAAAATTATTGAAGATTTAAAACCAACAAAAATTCCCCCATCAATAATAAGTATTCCTGAAATACTGGAAAAACTATACCTTGAACATTTTTCCGATACTACTAAAAATATTTTAAATGAAGCAGATAAAAGAAAAAGAAATATCTTATTAAATGAGTTAACTTTAGAAAATTTAAAATCAAAAATTTCAGAAAATAAAGAATTATTTGATGAAGTTAGCAAATATACAGAATTCCAATTTTCAGTTACAAAGAAAAAGTTTTTAAAAAAGTTCTTAAAAGACCAAATTTTTAAAGACAAGAGAAGGATAGACAACAGAAATTTCAGTGAAATAAGACCAATAAGTATTGAAACAGGAATACTGGCATACCCACATGGAAGCGCAATATTTACAAGAGGGCAGACACAGGTATTATCAGTAGTTACTCTTGGAACCAAAGCAGATCAACAAATGATAGAAGGGTTAACCTTCGAAGAAGAATTCAAGAGATTTATGCACCATTATTACTTTCCACCATTTTCAGTTGGAGAAGCCAAAAGGATAGGACCACCATCAAGAAGAGAAATAGGACATGGTTATTTGGCTGAAAAAGCTTTAGAACCGCTGATACCAGCAGAAAATGTTTTCCCTTATACTATACGAGTTGTTTCTGAAGTTTTGGAATCAAATGGCTCAACATCAATGGCTTCAGTGTGTGGCAGCAGCTTGGCTCTGATGGACGCCGGAGTTCCAATTGAACAACACATAGCTGGTATATCAATAGGTCTGCTTACCCAAAATAATGAATATGTTTTACTTACGGATATACAAGGGTTTGAAGATTTCTTTGGAGAAATGGATTTTAAAATAGCAGGAACAAAAAATGGAATAACAGCAATACAAATGGATACCAAATTAGAAGGAATCACATTTGATATAATACATGATACTCTGTTCAGAGCTAAAGAAGCCAGAGAACAAATATTGGAATTGATGTATTCCAAATTGCCAAAACCAAATTCACTCTCACCACGAGCACCAAGAGTAACAGTATTACAAATTGAACAATCAAAAATACCAGAAGTCATTGGTCCACAAGGAAAAATAATTAAAAAAATTATAGAACAAACCAATGTAAAAATAGACATAGAAGAAGACGGAAGAGTTATTATTTATTCAATAAACGAGGAAAATTCAATAAAAGCAAAAGAACTCATAGAAAACATCACCAATTTCCAGGAAGGGAAAGTATACATTGGAAGAATAGTAAGAGTCGAACCATACGGCGTATTTGTCAAAATAGCAGAAGGCAAAATAGGACTCCTACACATCTCAGAAGCAGATATGGGATACATACAAGATGCAAGAAAAGTATTTAAAATAGACGATGAAATAATAGTAAAAATACTCAAAATAGACGATAATGGCAAATTTACACTAACAAGAAAAGGATTAATAACACAATAAAAATTTATAAATTAATAATAATTATTATTTTATAAATACACCTTTAGGATTGAACTCAACTTATCTTTCAGTTCATTGTCATTATCATCAAAACAATCAAGGTTATAATCCTTACAGAATCCCTCTATTTTAGGATCTGTAGATATTCCTATAACTTTTATATCGTTCATAAAAGCCAAAATCAAACCATGTAACCTGTTTGATATTACCACTCTCGAAGATTGAATTATTTCCAAAGTTTCATAAATCTTACCTGGACCCGGATAATCAACATTTTGAATAATATCCTTTAAAGTGTACAAATCACTCTCTTGAAAAACTATCACTTTTAACCTGTATTCGTTCTTAATCTGATTAATTAAATCTGCTATTTGTTTAATCCCTTGGGATTCTCTCAAAATAAAAAGGATGTCATAATTTTTTTCCTTACCAGCAGATCTCCTAAAAATATTGGAAGATATATCAGACATCACAAAATCCCGTTTCATTTTATATTTCTGTGAAAATTCAGGATAGTTTTGAACAAGAAAATTGTATGAAATAGTGTCTCTGACAGATATAGAACTAGCCCAATTCAAAACCTTTGAAAATAAAAATCTACTCACCTTAGTATTTAGAGGACCTATACTATTTCTCTCAATAACTATCTTTTTTTTCTTTAAGTGTGCTAAAAAAGCTAAAAAAAAGTAATACATGAAACTTTTCAAAGATGTTTTATCCTGAAACAAACCACCACCACAAAATATTAGAGCATCAGAATAATGTATAGACTCAATTATCTGACTTATATTCCACCTATCGTATAAGACAATATTATCATTCAAATGAAACTCTTTTAACATCTTTTCAACATAATCATTTTTATTAACAAGTATTCTAACATACATATCATAGGCTTTAGTATATTCTTCCAAAGCTGCAATTAATATGGCATCATCTCCTATGTTCCCAAAACCATAATAACCTATTATACATATTTCTTTTATATTTCCATCAAGCATTTTCCAATGGTATAGTTAAAATTACTTTTGTATACTTATTTTTTTCACTTTCAACTTTTATGTTCCATTTCATGGCTTTTATTATTTTATAAACTGTATACATTCCCAATCCTATACCAGATTTATCGGAGAAAGTGTTAAAAATTTGACCAAGCTGTAATATTTCATTTTTATCCATACCTATACCATTATCCTCAACAACTATCAATATATGATTAACAGATGATTCAAAAAAAGCACTGAATTTTATAAAAGATCTCCCTTTTTGTTCATCTCTAAACCTAACTGAATTATCAAGCAAATTATAAAGACATAGTTCCAATTTATAAGGATCAGTATACAAATCAGGTATATTAGGTTGAATGTAATACTCGAAAACCAAGTCAGGATATTCACTAATCAATTTTTCAGAATACTTATTTACTAAATCATTGAGAAACTTGTATAGATTAATATTTTGAAAGCTACCATTTCGCATATCATCTGAAAGATTAAAACTCAACAGAATTTTTATACCTTGCGAAACTTGATTATCAATGATTTGTATGAATTTATATATCAAATCGTTATCTTTATATTTACCTAAGATAAGAGTTTCAGTAAACCCCTTAACCACAGAAAATACCCTGTTAGCTACCTGCAATAAAACAGCATACTTTTTATTTATTTCTTCAATCTCTCTTGACTCTCTTCTAATAACAACGCTACTAAAAAATTCAATAATATTTAGGTCAAATAGAATAATAAATAATTCATTAGTTTTTGGTAAATGAGAAGAAAATATTCTAAAAATGAAAACGCTTGATAAAATAGTTTTACCACAATCTATACTAATATTCAAAGAAGTGAAATGTGTTACTCTGTAACCAATATCATCCAATAAAGAAAGTAAATTTATAATTTTATAATTACTAGTTAATGTTTTAAGGAATTTAATTTTATCTTTATTGGAAATCATGTCTACAAATTTATCAGGTTTTTCAATAAAATTAGTTATTCGCTCACTCAATTCCTTATTCTTTGAAACATCCGTATTTTGTAAAAGAGTAACAAAATATTGATTACTAGCAATTATTCTTTGTTTTTTATCAGTAACAAATGTTGGTATGTCTATTATTTCTACGATATATTTTAGTGTATTTTTCACAATTATTCTTCTATGACAAATTTATAACCAACACCGTGAACAGTTCTAATGTATAAAGGATTATCAGGATTATCCTCAACCTTTTGTCTGAGCCTTCTTATATGAACATCAACAGTTCTTGTATCACCTAAATAATCATAGCCCCAAATTTGTTCAAGCAAATACTGCCTGGAAAAAACCCTACCAGGATTTGTTAAAAATAACTTTAACAGGTCAAACTCCTTTGGTTTCAATTCCAAAAGATTTTCTTCCTTGTATATTTCTCTTGTTGTTGCATTTATTTTAAATGGTCCTATAGAAATTTCATTGGCCTCATTAGGATTCATTCTGGATCTCTTGAGAATGGCTTTTATTCTGGCAAGCAACTCTCTGGGACTGAAAGGTTTAGTAATATAATCGTCCGCTCCCAACTCAAACCCTAAGATTTTATCAACTTCTTCCCCTTTAGCAGTCAACATTATTATTGGGACTTTACTCTCCTTTCTAATTGATTTACAAACTTCAAATCCTCCCATATCAGGAAGCATCAAGTCCAATATTATAAGATCTGGTTTTTCCTTCCTATATACCTGTATAGCATCTCTACCTTTATAAGCTTCCAATATTCTATAACTTTCTTTTTTAAGATGGAATTTTATCAATTCTACGATATTTTTTTCATCATCAACAACAAGTATTTTAGCTTCAGACATTAAAACACCTCCTTAATGACCACCAATTTTTTTTCTATAAAAATCAACTATCTCTTTAACAGAGTATTTGTCCCTTATCCTGTTATCCAAAGTATTATAATACGTGTTCAACTGATAGAAGTATTCTTGTGCTTTTACACGGTCTTTTAAACTAAGTTGTATATCTATTGACTTTGCAAAATATTTAGCTATTCCTAATATTATACTATCTTCCATATTCAACCCCTTCTTAAACCCTTCATATTTTTCCGTGGCAACTTTATAATCAACTCCATACATTTTCTGTAAGGTGGATGCAACATTTAGATAGTTAGATGACTTTATATTGAGTATATTGTTTTTCTTGTGATTATCTTTGGCCTGCTCAAAAGCTTTCTTATTTATTTCATCACTTTCTATTGATAACTTAAGAACAATATCTGAAAGCCTGAAAAAATTATTCTTATCCTTCAACTCATCAATATAAACATGATAAGCCAAAGTATAATAAGTTATTGACTCAACATAACTAACTAAAGATTTAATATAATCCTGCTGTAAAGCATACTCTTTGGCATATTTATAAGAAGATTCTGCCCTGTTTTCATATTTCTTTACAATATTGACATTAGAAAAAACAAAAGTAGAAACAAAAATAAAAAGGATAAGAATTATTTTAACTCTTAACTTCATCATCTTTTATCCTCTCTATTGCATTAATAACCTCCTGTGGATCAAAAGGCTTAACTATATAATCCTTTACCCCCAAAACCATACTTTGCTTTATTATGTCAAAAGTATCTATTGCTGTCAACATTATAATTTTTATATCATTGTATAAAGGATTTTTTCTAATATTCCTCACAAGTTCTAAACCATCCATTTCAGGCATCATATAGTCACAAATTATTACACTAATGTCCTTCCAATACTCATCAAGAATAACAAGCGCATCTTTAGAACCGTTTGCCCCTATACTTTGGTAACCTTCCAAATCGAGTATTTTTCTTACTAGTTCAACTATATTTGGGTCATCATCAACTACCATAATCTTTTTCATAATTAAACACCCCTTAGTAAACCAATATTAACTTTTTGATTAACTTCTTCAATTTTTTCTTTCGCAACCTTTTTGGCTCTTTTGGAACCTTCTATTAATATTTCAAGAAGTTTATTTCTATCTTTCTGCAAATCTCTTCTCTTTTCCCTTATTGGTTTAAGATAAGAATTTATTAAGTTAGATAACTTTTTCTTACATTCCACACATCCAAGCTTTCCTGATCTACAATTCTGCTCTATTTCTCTAATTTCAGAATTCTTAAAAGCCTTATGTAAGGTGAAAACGTTACAGATTTCTGGTCTCCCAGGAGAATGCTTATATATCTTCTGAGGATCAGTTATATATCTTTTTACTTTTTCTTCGGTCTCTTCCTCTGATTCATCTATAAATATAGCATTGTTATAGCTTTTACTCATTTTTCTACCATCAAATCCTGGAATATAAGGTGTCTCAGTCAATATAGGTTCTGGCTCAACAAACGTATCTCCATACAAAAAATTGAATCTCCTTGCTATTTCTCTTGCTAACTCAAGATGTGGTATCTGATCCTGACCAACTGGAACATATTTACCGTTGAAAATAAGTATATCAGAAGCCATCAAAACAGGATAACCTAAAAAACCATAAGTGGCTATATTCTTTCCAAGTTGCTGAATCTGATCCTTAAAAGAAGGCACCCTCTCCAACCAACTTATAGGGGTTATCATAGACAAAATGAGATGCAAAACAGAAACCTCTTCAACCATTGACTGAAGATAGATAGTACTTTTTAATGGATCCAAACCAAAAGCAAGATAGTCAGTAAGAACCTCTATAACATTTGAAGATATATCCTTAGTGTTCTCATAATTTGTTGTTAAAGCATGCCAATTAACAACTATAAAATAACAATTATATTTATCCTGATAATTAACCCAGTTGCTGAGTGTTCCAAATATATGGCCTATATGTAACTTACCTGTTGGCCTCATTCCACTAACTAACACAGGATCCATAAAAATCGTACCCCTCGAAACCAGTTATTTGGACATTATAGAACTGCCCAACTATAACCTTCTTCTTTTTATTTTTCAATATTTTTATATTCGAATCAACTTCTGGAGCATCAAAATAAGCCCTACCAACATAGTAATCTTCATTCTCCTCAGTAATAATAGTCTTAAATATTTTACCAACTTGCTTCAAAGACCATTCCTTCAGTATTTTATCCTGCAGAGAAGTTACCATACCATACCTTTTTCGTTTTGTCTTATAATCGATCTGTGGTAAAGAATAAGAAACGGTGTTTTTTTCTCTGTAATATTTAAAAAATCCAGCCCTTTCTATTTTTATTTCCTTGAGAAATTCCATCAACTCTAAAAAATCCTCTTCTTGCTCCATAGGATGACCAACTATAAAAGTTGACCTTATAACAACATCAGGAACAATATTCCTTATTTGATATATCATATTTTTATAGAAATCCTTATTTCCTGGCCTCCTCATAGCCTTAAGAACATTGAAACTAACATGTTGTAGAGGAATATCAATATATTTTACTATCTTTGGAGACTGACTAATAACATTCAAAGCAGATTTATTCAAAGTTGTTGGATACAAATAAAGTAATCTGATCCAAAAGTCACCATCCAACTCACTAATAGAATATAACAACCTATCGAGAGAAAGTTTTTTATATATATCATAACCATAAAATGAAGTATCCTGAGAAACTAAAATAACTTCCTTTATACCTATGTTAACCAATTTTTTTACTTCACTAACTATGTCTTCTATAGTTCTTGACTTGTACTTACCCCTTATCAAAGGAATAGTACAAAAAGAACATGTATGATTGCATCCCTCAGCTATCTTCACATACGAATAATAACCAGTCGATACAAATTTGGACAACTTTGAAGAATAATCTGGTGTATATTGAGAAACACTGACTATATTTTTACCATTCCTTATTTTCTCAACATCAAAAGGAATTTGAAAGAAAGAATTAGTATCATAAAAAGCATCAATATCTTTAAGTTCATCAACAATTTTATTTTTATACCTACTTACCAAACAGCCAGAAACAATCACTTTGGAATTGACTTTATTATCCTTTATGGTTCTTATAACATTTTTAATTGTCTCTAGGGATTGATTTATTGCAGGCTTTATGAAACCACAGGTGTTTATAATAATAAAGCTACTATCCAATATGTTATCAGAATATCTGTATCCTTTATCAATTAAAGAAGCAATTAAAAATTCACTATCGACAGTATTTTTTGAACAACCGAGAGTTATAACACTGAAATTTTTTGCTTTAATCATCTATATTTTATTCTACTTATATATTTTTATACCTTTCATTTCATATCGACTTTCAAATGATACCCACATCCTTGACATATGAAAGTGTTTTCATCATTGAGAAGCATTTCTTCACCACATATATCACATATTCTTATAATGTTCTTAAATTCCTTTAACATTAAGCGTTCTAAACTCTCAGCTTCCATATCTTTTGATTCATACTCATTTATCTCATATTCACTCAATATCTATCCCCCCTCTCTATATTTCAAATTCTGATTTACCATTATCTGTTTAACTTTTTCTTCCAAATCTTTCTGTTGTAGTTCGACTGATAGCTTATTCACAAAAACGGATAACATATAATCGTTAAGAAAATATCTGACATTTTCCCAAGCCCATACAGGCTGTTGAACGTAAATCCTATCCTTACTGTATTCAAGAACTTTCTTGTAATCAGGATTCATATCCAAAAATTCACTATAAACATTACTATAACTCATCGTGGGGACAATATAGCCAGTACTAATACAGAATTTTTCCAAATTTACAGGATCCAAAAGATATCTAATAAACTCAAGAGAAGCAAGCTCATCTTCTTGGGTAGACTTAAATATCACCAAATTCGTTCCAGCAGCATATATTTTACCACTATCGGCAGGCAGAGGAGAAATATAATAATCCTGACTTCTCATTTTCAAATCGGTGTATTTACTAGTGGTTGCAAGTATCATAGGTGCTCGATTTTTTATAAAATCCTCATATGAGTTATCAGTCCATTTTATTAAACCTTTACTCTCAAGTTCATTTACAAGTCTGGTAACCCTTTGTAAATTCTCACCCAAAAATAAAGGTTGTATTTTAGAACCCATTTGGAAAAACTCATCAGAAACAGAAAGCAAGTAGAGAATTATAAAAGCATCTTCATTGGGTTCAAGATATAAAGGGGCTATACCAGTCCTCTTTCTCATTTCTTCCAATTTCATGATAAACTTATTAAAATCCGTAGGAAGACTATCAACATATTTAGAATTATAATACATTACAAATAAACTTTTATTAAAACTCAATGAATATACTTTCCCATCTATTTCAGAAGAACGCCTAAAATCTGGATATAGGTTATTAATGTAATCCTTAATTTCAGTATTATTAAAAGAATCGAAATCCCTAATTACATCCACTTCATAAAACTGCGAAACCCAATTTTCATAAGCTATTGAAACATGTGGTAACTTCTTTTCATAACTTGCCTTCAAAAGTTCAGAAAATAGAAAATTATAAGGGTTATTAAAACTACCCTGACCACCCTTATAGATACTGTCCACAAATATTTTTTTGCCGTTAACTTTGAACCCCTTTTGATTAAACTCATCTACCAACAATTGTAAAGCTTTACCTCTCATAGATTTAGGAGAGAAAGCATGCCAGAAACTAATTTTTATATCCTGGGCAAAAGCAACTATCGATAAAAACATTAGCACACATACCATTGCTATCAATAGTTTCATTTTTTTGCCCCCTTTCTATTAATCTCTACTTTTTATATTTAAAAAATTTTATAAAAATTCCTAACAAAAAAAACGAAAAATTTAAAAATTCCCATACACCATATAAAAATCCATAAAAACATTTAAAACATTTTGAACCAAGTAAAAGGTATAATTAATTTTCTTAGAGAAATATGTTCACAAGGGGGTGAGAAGAATGAAAATACAATATGTTGGACACTCCTGTTTCCTCATATTAGCCTCAAAAAACATCATAATAGATCCCTGGATAAATAATAATCCATCCAATCAATTATTTTCTATCGATAACCTTCCCAAGATAGATTATGTACTCATTACCCATGGACACTTTGACCATATAGCAGATGTGGAAAACATATACAAAAAATTCAGAAGCCAAATATGGTGTAATTTTGAATTATCAAATTACTTTATTAACAAAGGTATAGAAGCCAACGGAGCCTATATGGGAGGAAAAATAAAGTTTGAATGGGGATACATAAAATTCCTTCCTGCTTTCCATGGAAGCTCAACTCCTGAAGGTAACTACGCAGGATTAGCCACCTCCATTGTTATAAACATAGATAAAACCACAATTTACCATGCGGGCGATACCTGCCTAAATGC
>JAOABG010000036.1 GCA_026418475.1 bacterium
GAATAAGCTTGGTTCTCATGTTGCAGTGTTTATGATTACTAATCCTAATACCTTGGGAATCTATGAAAAAAATATAGAGGATATTACAAGGCTGTGTAGAGATTATGGAGTTTTGACATATTATGATGGAGCAAATTTCAACGCTATTATTGGTAAGTTGAGGCCAGGGGATATGGGATTTGACATGGTTCATTTGAATTTGCATAAGACTTTTTCTACTCCTCATGGTTCTGGAGGACCTGGTGCTGGACCCATTGCAGTTAGAGAGTTTTTGAAAAGGTTTCTTCCAGTTCCAGTGATCTCTTACGATGGTAAATACTTTTTGGATTTTAATGTGTCTGACAGTATTGGAATGATTAGAGATTTTTGGGGTAATATTGGTGTATTAGTAAGAGCTTTGGCTTATATATTATCTTATGGTAAAGAGATAAGGAAGGTTTCTGAATTTGCTGTTCTAAACGCAAATTATTTGAGAAAGAAGCTTAAAGATTATTTTGTAGATCCTTATGAGCAAGAGTTCTGTGCACATGAGTTTGTGTTGTCTGCCTCAAATTATAAACCTGTTAGAGCAATGGATATAGCAAAAAGAATGTTGGATTATAATGTTCATGCTCCGACAACTTATTTCCCTCTTATTGTTGAGGAAGCTTTGATGATAGAGCCGACAGAGACTGAAACTATTAATACTTTGGACCATTTTGTTGAAGTTGTAAAGGCAGTTGTTAACGATATTAATACAGATCCAACTTTACTTACAGAAGCTCCGTTTAATACTCCTGTTGGTAGGGTTAATGATGCTCTTGCTTCAAGGGAGCCTAAGCCTACCAAAAAGAGTCTGAACAAAGAATAGTGATTTTATCTGTTTTTCTGTTTTATTTTTGTTTTTTTTTGACTTTTTATTTTGATTTTGAGTTCAATGGTTTCTTATTTTTATTTGCTTCTTTTTTTCTTGTGAGAAAATTATTTGAATACAGGGTTAATTTGAAAAGTGTTTGGTTTTTCAGTTTGGGGCTTGGTTTTTTGTGTGTTCTATGGATGTGGTTCATTGTCAGTTATGTTGGTGTTCTTTTTACTCTGTTGGCAGTTTTGTTATCTATTTTTATTTTGAGTATTTTTTTTACTTTGATGTTTTTACCACTTATTTGGATGAAAGAGAAAAGAAAGATTTTGGTATATTCATTGATCTATGGAGTATATTTTGTTTTGTGGAATTTTGTTTTTTACAATTTTGATGATTTGGGGCTGAGTTTTTTACAGTTTTATTTTACGCAGAGTAGTATTTACTTGTTTTATCCTTTGTTTTCTATACATCCGCTTCTTGTAAATTTTGTTTTAGTATTGTTAGTTTTTTACTTTATTTATTTGGTTTTTGATAAAAATGTAAATAGAGTATATTGGGTTTTTGGTATTCTTGTGTTCTCAAATTTGGTTGCTAAGTTTTACTATGACTTTCTTTCTGGTAGGATTTTGGGGTACTTGAATGATAAGTTGAATAGAGAGAATATTTTTTTATTTTTTATTTCCACAGATACTGTTGCTCAGCCCCCGGATTATAGAATTAGGAATGAGAGTATGACTTTTTATAAGTTGTCTGTTGCTTTAGCATCAGCTTATTCTACTAGAAGAAATAACGAATCAAATTTTGTTTTTTTCTTACCAGAGGGATCTTTAAGTAAGGATGAGAGGTATACTTTTAACTTGAATAATCCAAATTTAAGTTATTCCCTAAGTAATTTGAAATATAACGTGAATAATTTGATTGGTAATCGGGATTTTTTTTCTATTTTTGGAAATAGTTTTCTTTTTTTTAATCCGACTTCTGTAGATTATGAAATAAAGAAGATATTTAATAGTGTTGTTTTATTAAGTTTTAATGACATAAATAGTTTGAGAGTTGTTGATTATCAGATATATAGTAAGCGTTTTTTGGTTCCGTTTACTGAGGTGACACCTGGTTTTTTCAAATCCATTTCCAAATTTTTATCCAAATGGATAGTCCTTTACAAGTATCTTGATTATAGTAAGGGAGAAGATGATTTTAAAGAATTTGCTGTTAAGGATATAAAATTTGTCCCGCTTATATGTTTTGAAAGTTTTAAACATATATATCCTATATCGATTTATTCTGATGTTGATTTTATAGTGGTTTCTTCCAATGATAGTTGGTTTAAGAATAATCCGATGTTATTTTTACATTTGAAGAGTGTTAGAGTTCTGTCTGTTGTTAAAAGAAGACCTGTTATTTTCTTGGTTAATGGTTATGAAAATAGGATTTTTATTTTTAAGGATATGACTCAGAATATAAAAAATACAATTCATATAGTGAGTTTTTAGATTGGTGGGATTTATTTTTCATATATTCTCTTTTTTACATTTTTTTTACAAATGAGCCTCTTTATTTATACAAAAACGTTCAAAAAAATGTTAAAATAATCAGTAAGGAGGTAAATAGTCATGGTAAATGGAAATAACAAAATTGTGTACCCTGGAGTAAATCCATTTATGCCATTTTCTTCTGAGCCTATTATCTGGAATAAGAACATTCCTGTTAACTATGATGTAAAATTGGATGATAGTTATAATGTTGAGCAAAGTGTTGAAGAGGAAGGAAAGAAGAAGAAATGGTTGGTTATACACTATGGAGCAGGGGATAATAACTTGGCAAGGATGATATTTTCTGATGCAGATGAATTAGAAAAGGTTGGTTCTGATGTTAATACGCATGTTGTTTCTATACTGGATGTTGGTAAGTGGTGGGGAGTTCCATTTCAGGGAGCTAGAATATTTTACTTGAAACAGGATGGTGTTTCTGGTAAAATAAACTCTCCTGTTTTAAAGAATTTGGGGCAGGTAAACACTGCTGACCCTGTATTCATGGCAAGTGTATTGAAAGAGGTTATAAAAAGGTTTCCTGCTGATAATATTGCTATATTTATAGGTGATCACGGATTGGGTTGGGAAGGTGCTGTTGAGGATGATAGTTCTAATGGAAAGTTTATGAAAATAGGAGAAATAAGAGAAGCTTTAGAAAATGTTGCCCAAAGTTTGGGTAAGAAAATAGATGTTTTGGCTTTTGATGCTTGTTTAATGGCAATGGCAGAAGTTGGCTATGAATTGAAGAATGCTGTTAAATATATGGTTGCGAGTGAACAATTGGAAGGTGGGGGAGGATATAACTACACTATACTCTTCTCTAAGGCAATGGCTGATGCTATCAAAAATCTTCAACAGGCAAGTTTAGTAAAAATAAAAGTTGGTCCTGAAGAGTTTTCTAAACTTATAGTTAATGCTGCTAAAGAGTACAGCAACGATATAGAAACCATATCAGCAGTTGATTTGGAAAAGGTTTCCGATTTAGCAAATTCTATAAACCTATTTGCTGAAACTGTTATATCTAAAGCCAAGGAATCACAAATGCATCAGGTGCTTAGTAATTATCAAAAATTAACTGAGGAGTTGAAATCTTTGAAGTCACAGAAAACTGATTTTGACTATGATAAGGTGATAGAAATTTTAAAAAACTATAATAATTTAACGCAAACTTTGGCTAGCATTCTTGGAACCAGTTCTAAGAATGATCCAAACCTAGAGAACCAGTTGTCTCAATTGAAGGATTTCGACGCTAAACTGAGTCAGTTTTTATCTGCTTATTCTGCACTCAGTTTATCTTCTAAGGTTCAAGATTTATTTGGTGATCTGAATAGTACTGATGCTAAAAAAATAAGAGAAAAGATAACTAAGACTCAGGGATTCTATGGTTCTTTTAGAGATTTGAAACATTTTATGCAATTAATAGCTGAGGATAATACAATAAGCTTGGATGTTAGAGAGAAAGCAAAGGGAGTTATGAAAGCTCTGGATCAGTATGTTATAGCAGAGTTTCATGTTAATAAGTATCCAAATGCCAGTGGTGTAACAATAGAGCTTCCTTCATACGGTGATGTCAAATCCACTTATAAGGATACAATGTTTGCAAAGGATACAAAATGGGATGAGATGTTAGATAAATTAAACAAAGTTTAAGAAACTTTAAGAAACAAAGTTTAAGAAATAAAGTTAAGGAGTTTTTGCTGCATTATTTAGGGGGGTTATTTATAACCTCCCTACAGTATTTTTGGGTTATGTAAGAATTAAATACGTTATTAAAAAGGAGGTAGTGTTAATGAGAGTTGCCATTGTTGGTATTAATGGTTTGGTTGGTAAAGAATTAGAGAAATTGATAAAGGATAATACTAATTGGGAGATTGAAGGTTTGGGTTCTTCTGATAAAATAGATTACGAAAAACTCAGAAAAAAAGATGCTGTATTTTTGTGTGTTGACAATGATGTTAGTGCTTCTGTAGCTCCACATATATATGATCATACAACTGTTATAGATAACAGTTCTTATTACAGGATGGATAGCGATGTACCTCTGGTGGTTCCAGAAGTAAACATGGTTTATGATTGGTATAATAGGAAATCAAAGAGAATAATTGCCAATCCTAATTGTTCAACCATTCAGCTTGTTATACCTTTAAAACCGATTCTTGATAGTTATGGTATTGAGGAGGTTTTTGTTGCGACCTATCAATCAGTTTCTGGAGCTGGTAAGAAAGCTCTTGAAGAATTTAAAGAACAAATAAAGAGTAATCACTTTGAGAATAGACATTTGCCATATCCTATTGCTTATAATTTGTTTCCTGTTATTGGTAATTTTTTTGAGGATAATGTAGAAAACGTTATCTGTACTGAAGAGAAAAAGATTATGGAGGAAACGAATAAGATATTAAATTCTGATATAAATATTCATCCTTTTACGGTAAGGGTTCCTGTTATAAGAGCTCATAGTCAGGCTGTTTTTCTGAGAACCAAGAAGGATTTTGAATATGATCAACTTATTGGTTTACTTGATGAGTTTGCAAGATCAGGTGGTTTGAAAGTTTGGGTTGATAACAGTGTTTTACCACAACCATATACTGTTTCAAATACAAATGAAGTTCATATTTCAAGGATAAGAAAACTTGGTAGTAAATTAATCGGTTTTTGGAGTGTTTCTGATAATTTGCTTCGTGGTGCTGCTTATAATGCCTTCCTGATTGCAAAGAAAATATTACAAAATAGGGTTACTACTAAATGAAATTTTTTTAATGAAATTTTTTTAATGAAATTCTAATAAATTAAGTTTTTATTGATAAATGAAAGGATAGTTATTTTTTTTGTTGAAAAAACTTTTATAGAATGAAGAATATTTGTATATTAGGTTCTACTGGTTCAATAGGTTTCCAATCCATAGATGTAATATCTAAGTATCCAGAAATTTTGAGGGTTTATTCTATTGCTGCTTATGGAAGGAACCCAAATAGTATAATTGCTCAGATAAAGAAGTATAACCCAAAATATGTCGCTGTTTTTGATGAACAGACTGCAAAAAAAATATCAAATGAAGTTGATGTTAGAATTTTTACGGGTATGGATGGTTTGATGAGATTAGTTGAAGATAATAATGTGGATTTAGTTATCAGTGCTATGGTTGGATTTGTTGGTTTAAGGCCAACGCTTCATGCTTTAGAAAAAGGTAAATATGTTGCTTTGGCTAACAAAGAGTCTGTTGTTGTTGGTGGACCTTTAATACAGAAGTATATAGATAAAATCATTCCTGTTGATAGTGAACATAGTGCAATATTTCAACTTATAGAGGATAAGAATAAGCGGAATATAAAAGAGATTGTGCTTACTGCTTCTGGGGGCCCATTTTGGAAAAAGAAAGAGAGTCAACTTAAAAATATTAGAATTGAGGATGCTCTTAAGCATCCTATTTGGAAAATGGGGAACAAAATAACCATTGATAGTGCAACTTTGATGAATAAGGCTCTTGAAATAATAGAGGCTTACTTTTTATTTTCTGTTCCTCATGATAGAATAAAGGCTGTGATTCATCCACAGAGTTATATTCATTCTCTTGTAATTTTGAATGATAATAATGTTTTTGCTCATATTGCAAAACCTGATATGAGGATACCTATTACTTATGCTCTATTTTATCCTCATAGAGTGGAGAACCAGTTTTCAGAATTCAGCTTTGCTGATCTATATAATAAGAAGTTGGAGTTTTATGAGATACCTTCTCATTTCAGATCTATAAAATTTGCTTATTCTGTTTTGTCAAATGGTGGTGTTTTCCCAACTATTTTCAACGCTTCAAATGAAGTTGCAGTGGATTTATTTATTCAAAGAAAGATAGGATTTAGTGATATTTTTAATATAGTTGAAGATACTTTGTGTTGTTATGGTGGTCATAATTATCATGATTTGAATCTAGAAATACTTGAGCAAGTTGACTTATGGGCCAGAAAAACAGCTCTTGATTTGGCTAAGAAGTCAAAAATATTTATAAACTGATGGCAAGAATAATTTCCCCAGCTGCTGTTAGTACTAGAAAATTAGAAATTCAACGTAAGAACAGCTTAATAATACTTTATATTACTACTTTTGTTTTATTATTTATTATGATTTTTTTTATTGTAAAGGTTAATGTTTGGGCTATCATTTTTGTTGCTTTTGTGTTGTCTTTTTTTTTATATAACATAATAATTTTTTCGAAGAGGATTGATGATGCTAAGATAGGTGCTAAAGCGGAAAAATATTTATCAGATTTTTTGGATACTCATCTGTCTCCAGCTTACTGGGTAGTTAATGATCTGAAGATTAAATATGGTAATATAGATTGTTTAGTTATTGATACTATCAAGAATTGTGTTTTTCTAATAGAAATAAAGTCTTCAAGGAGGTTCGATTCTTCTAAGATTTCAAAGTGGATAAAGCAGTGTAAATTGAGTGAAAAATTATTAAAAAATATTGTTTTCAGAATTTTGGGTCACGATGTTCCTATTTTTACCATTATCTCTTTACCTTTTTTGGATAATCAGGATTATTTTTATCATTTTGAAAATTCTAATGTTTGGATGTTTGGAAACAGGAAGTTATTGGAATTTATAGAGGGTGTTCCTAAAAATAACAACAAGGTGGATTGGTATAAATTTATAGATGATATTTGCGGTAAATAAGAAGCTAAGGGATTTCCAAATATTAGAAACTTTTGAGGCTGGAGTTTCTCTTATTGGTCCTGAAGTAAAAGCTATTAGAAATAAGAATTTATCAATAAGTGAGGCTTTTGTTAAAATAAAAAATGGAGAAGTATTTATAATGAATATGAATATTATACCTATTTCTCAAAATTCCTTTTTTGAAAGGTTTAATCCTATTAGATCTAGAAAATTATTATTAAAGAGGAACGAAATAAAAAGGCTAATTGGAAAAGTAGAAGAAAAGGGGTTAACTATAGTTCCCACAAAGGTTTATCAAAAAGGGAAGTGGATAAAAGTGGAGATTGCCATTGCTAAACATAAAACTCAATATGATAAGCGCCAGGAAATAAAGAAGAAAGAAATTGATAGAAAAATCCAAGAAATAATGAAAAGGAAGGGATTGAGATAATGTCTAAAGGTTTACTTTCAATGTTTCCTAAACATGTAGATTTTTTTAGATACCTCTGTGAATGTTCTGAAATACTTATTGAAGTATGTAAAGAATTAAAGGTTTTATATGATGACCCTAAAGATGAAATTTTTAACAAAATAATTGAACTTGAGCATAGAGCGGATAAGTTGGTTTATGAATACCGACATAAGTTAAACGAGGTGTTTATAACCCCCCTTGATCGTGAGGATCTTCATCAGTTGATTATAGAACTTGATGATATAATAGATTTTGCTAAATCTTCTGCAGAGAAGTATTTTCTTTATAAACCAAAAGGTAAATATGATTTTATAGATCAGATATTGGAGGTTCTGATGAAGTCTGCTCAAAAAGTTAAGGATTTGATGAAAATTCTGAAAAACCAGAATAACGAGATAATAAAAATAGTGAATGAAATATGTGAATTAGAAAAACAAGCTGATATTATAAATAGGAGAGGTATTGCTAATCTTTTCAATAATGGACAAGATATTCTTGAAATAATCAAAGTGAAAGAAATATTGTCTCAATTGGAAGAGACTATTGATAGAACACAAATGCTTGCTATAACTATTGAAAATAGTATTTTTAAACATATATAGTTATGGAATCTCTTATAATTCCATTAATAATAGTTATACTGTTAGCTTGGATTTTTGATTATACCAATGGTTTAAATGATTCCGCAAATGCTATTGCGACTGTTGTTTCCACGAGAGTTCTAAAACCTTTTGCTGCTGTTGCTCTGGCAGCAATATTCAACTTTCTTGGTGCTTTTATTACTGTTGAAGTTGCCACGACTGTTGGTAAAGGTATAGTTGATCCTAAGTTGATAGATATATATACCATACTTTCTGGTTTGGTTGGTGCCACTTTTTGGAATATCTTCGCAACTTATCTGGGGTTACCAATAAGTGCTAGTTATTCCCTAATTGGTGGTATAGTGGGTGCTTCTATTTCTCATGCTTCACTAAGTGTGGTGAATATGAGTGGCTTGGTTTCTAAGTTTATGATACCTTCGATATTGTCTCCTTTTTTGGGTATGTTGGCTGCCATTTTGTTTTTTTCTATTTCTTATTTTGTAGCTTCTTGGTTGCGAGCTACTACTGTAAACAGGGTTTTTAGTGTGCTTCAGCTCATTTCAGCTTCGTATATGGCTCTTAGTCACGGTGCAAATGATGCTCAAAAAACGATGGGAGTTATTGCCATGGCTCTGGTGACTGGTGGTGTGTTATCTTCTTTTGAGGTTCCTTTTTGGGTGAAATTCAGTGCCGCTTTTTTCATTTCTTTGGGGACTCTTATGGGGGGCTGGAAAGTTATAAAAACTCTGGGTATGAAATTGACAAAATTGAGACCTATAGATGGGTTTTCTGCTGAGACTGCTGCTGCGTCAACTATAATAGCAGCCTCATTCTTGGGAATGCCGATAAGTACTACCTATGTCATAACATCCTCGGTTATGGGGGTGGGTATGTCTAAGAAAGCTAACGCTGTAAAATGGAGTCTATTTTCTACCATCATTTTGACATGGATATTTACTATTCCTGGATCTGGTTTGGTTGCTTTTATAACTTACAAGCTTATTAAGTTTTTGTTCACTCTTTGAAAAGTAATGGTAATATGGTAATAAAGTTTCCTGAACTTTTAGGTGCGCTCAGTCAGGCCCTTGATATTACTGAGGGTCAAATTAGGGGCCATTCGCATAGGACAGCTTATATAGCCATTAAAATTGGCCAACTTTTGAATCTATCAAAAAATGATATTATTGAGCTTTACCAGGCAGCTTTGTTAAAGGACTCTGGGTGTTCTTCTAACGCTGTAAGAGTGTTTCACATATTTAATAATGATGATTTGATTACTAAACGTAATGTCAAGTTTGTTGATTGGTCTAATTTTTTTGAGTCTTCAAAATTTGCCTTGAAATTTGTTAAAAAGTCCAACTTTTTTTACAAGATTTTTCATTTGTACAAGGAAACAAACCTATCTCCTAAAGTAATGGATGATTTGACTTATACAAGATGTACTAATGGTTCAAGAATAGCTTCTTATATGGGATTTAGCAATAGAGTCTGTAAAGCTATAGAATGTTTGGATGAGCATTGGGATGGTAGGGGTTCACCTTATAAACTAATTGGTGAGTCTATTCCACTTTTTTCAAGGATATTGTGTTTATCGCAAACTTTGGAGGTTTTTGTTTCTGCTGTTGGTTTGGACGGAGCTTATGAGGTAATAAAAAATAGAAAAGGAAAGTGGTTTGATCCCAAGTTGGTTGATGTTGCTTTTAGTTTTAAACAAGATAGCGAGTTTTGGGAACTGTATAAAAGGATGCTTGAAAACCCTGGATTCAATTTATCTTTAATAGATATTGTGGAAGAATTGAATATAGAAGATATAGATCGTATTTGTGAAGGATTTGCTATGATTGTTGATGCTAAGAGTAGTTATACTTACCAACATTCTTATAGAGTTGCTCAATACGCTCTTATGATTGCCGAAAAGATTGGTTTTGAACCAAGTGGAACCAAGTTTGTTTATAGAGCTGGTTTACTGCATGATCTTGGTAAATTGGGTATTCCTTCTTTTATTTTAGAGAAACCTGCAAAACTCACTTCAGAGGAATTTGAAATTGTAAAACTACATACTAAGTATACTTATGATATTCTTTCTTGTATTAAATGTTTTGAGGATTTGGCTGATATTGCTTCTGCTCATCACGAAAAACTTGATGGTAGTGGTTATCATAGGGGATTGAAAGCCAGTGATCTAAAATTGGAGTCAAGGATTTTGGCTGGGGGTGATGTTTTTGATGCTCTTTATTCTGAGAGACCTTATCGTTCGGCCATGCCTATTGATAAAGTTTTCAGAATAATGGAATATGAAATGAAAAATGAGCTTGATCAGGAAATTGTTAAGGTATTAAAAGATATACTTAATGTTTTATGATGGAGGTAAAGGTTATATTTTTGTAGAATAGAAAAAGAGTGACGGGGTGTAGCTCAGCCTGGCTAGAGCGCGTGCCTTGGGAGCACGAGGTCCGCGGTTCAAGTCCGCGCACCCCGATAATAATAAATGAAAATTAAAACCACTTTTATCTCCTCTTCTTTTGAAAATAATGTTTATCCCAAAGGTATAGCTTGTGTTCAATGTACTGTTCAGACCAAAGATTCAGAAGTATCCTTTATGTTTATTAGAAAATCTGATGAAAATACTGTGGAATCGTTTGTTGAAAATGATAATATTTGTCAAAAATTTGCTATTCAAAAGACATTGAAAATCATCAAATACATAGAAAACTATGATGTTGATGAATTAGGTGAAATTCCTCAACATAGTGAAGTTAATTATCGTAATGATATGAGTTATCGTAAAGAAGAAAAGAGGAATATTTCTTACAAACAAAAAGTTATTGAACTTGTAAATTTGTTGGATTGGAGTATTGAAAAGTTGTCCAAATTTGTTCAAAAATACAGTAAGAAGAAGTTGAGTGAGCTGACAGAGAATGAATGGGCCAAAATTTATGATTATCTTTCTAAGATGAATACGACATATAATGTAAATAATGAAAAAATTGATGATGCAGAATCTGAAATTATAAAACCTGAAGAATGGGAAGAAATAATATAGATGCTTGAGATTCAGGATATTCACAAGATCTATAGAAAAGGTAATCAAATCATAAGTGCTCTTAGGGGTTTGAGTTTTGTGATTAATGAGAATGAATCTTTTGCTCTTATTGGTCCGAATGGTGCTGGTAAGACCACCACTATAAAAGCAATTCTTAATTTGATAAAAGTTGATAAGGGAAAAATATTAATTAATGGAGTGGATGCTACTCTTGATGAGAATAGGAAATTAATAGGTTATGCTCCGGAGATACCATATTATCCTACTCATATGCCAGCAGTAAATTTGCTTAAAGTATATCTTGATATATACGGGAAAAATATGTCTCATGATAAGATAGAATATTACTTTGAACTTGTTAATCTAAAAAAATTTATTAATTCTCCTTTATCTAATTATTCTAAAGGTATGTTGCAAAGATTTAGTATTTTGCAAGCTATTATTGTTGAACCAAAATTGCTTATATTGGATGAGCTAACCAGTGGCCTTGATCCAATAGGACAATATGAGATAATTGAGATAGTTAAAAGTTTAAAGCAGAAAACTACAATATTGTTCACTTCTCATAATTTGGCAGAGATAGAACAAATATGTGATAAGGTCATGATAATAAACAGAGGACGTGGGATTTTTTACGGTTCTATATCAGACCTGAAAAATCAGTTTGGTAAAGATCTATACAGAATATTTTTTGAATTGATTATGAATGATAATAAAATGGAGTGATATGTTATGGAAATGAATCTTGAAAATCTTAAAATCGTTTATACTCCAACTGATGAAGATATATTTAATTCCAATATCTATAGAATTCTGAAGGAAGAGAATATTAACTATCAAGAATTTTATGAAAAATCTGTGAAAGACGAGGATTGGTTTTGGAAAAGGTTTTTTAATGATATTCAGTTTAAATGGTTCAAGTATCCAGATAGGATAGTGGAAAAAAATGGTTTAAATACCAGATGGTTTTTGGGTGGAATTCTTAATATATCATCTAATTGTTTGGATGCTCCCAAGGAAAAAATTGCTGTTATTGATGTTGATGAGAATTTGAATGAAGTTATTATTTCTTATGGGCAGTTAGAGATTACGGTTAATAAGTTGGCAAATTTTTTGGCGAATAATGGAATAGGTATCGGAGATAGGGTGGCTCTTTATATGCCTCTCTGTTATGAGAGTGTTGTTTGTTTTCTAGCTATTGCAAGGATTGGTGCTATTGTTGTTCCTCTTTTCTCTGGATTTGGTAAAGATTCTATTAATATTAGACTTAGAGCTTCAAAATCAAAAATGGTTATAGCCTTTACTTCTAATCTCAGAAGAAATAAGCTGATTGATATGAAAAATGTTCTCTTTTCTGCAATTGATGATACCTGTGTTGAAAAGATATTATTTATAGATAAGTATGGTGATTATGGTAAATATCATAAACAAGATAAGGTTAAGATATATTACTATAATGAAATTGAGGGTTGTGCTTCGAATATAAAGGTTCCATATTTCAATTCTGATCATCCTTTAATGATAATATATACGTCTGGAACTACTGGTTTGCCTAAGGGGATTTTACATTTTCATTCTGGTTTTCCTATAAAGGCTTCTCAAGATATGTTCCATGTTTTTGATATTAAAGAGGATGATGTAATAACGTGGATAACTGACATAGGGTGGATGATGGGACCTTGGTTGATTTACGGAACTCTTATAAATAGAGCAACTATATTTATTTATAATGGTTCTCCTGATTATCCAGATGTTGATATTATTTGGAAGTTGGTTGAGAAATATGGGGTTACCTGTGTTGGATTGTCTCCATCTTATGTGAGAGCCATTTCTACCAGATCACAGATTGAAAAGATGGAATTGAATTCTCTTAGGATGGTGGGTTCTACAGGTGAGGTTTGGGATGAGCATCATTGGAATTGGGTTTTCCAAAAAGTTTGCAAAAAGAAAAAGCCTATAATAAACTATTCTGGTGGGACTGAAATAAGCGGTGGGATACTGGGAAACGTCATTATTAAACCTATAAAGCCGTTATCTTTTAATACGGTTGTTCCGGGAATAGAGGCTGATATTTTTGATGATAGTGGTAAAAGTGTTAGGAGTGAGGTTGGATATTTATGTGTTAAGAATCATAATCCTGGTATGGCTACAACATTTTTGGATGATCACCAGAGGTATATAGATACTTATTGGTCAAAATTTGAAAATGTATGGTTTCATGGAGATTTGGCTTATGTTGATAAAGACGATTTTTACTACATTCTTGGCAGGGCCGATGATACTTTAAAGATAGCTGGTAAAAGGATAGGTCCTGCAGAATACGAAACTATAATAAATGACATTGAGGGTGTGAGGGAGTCTGCCGTAGTTGGTGTACCTGATGAATTGAAAGGTATGGTTCCTGTAGCTTTTGTTGTTATTGATGGTCATTCAGAAGAGGATATAAAAAAGCAGATATTATCAAAAATTATTGAGATGCTAGGAAAACCTTTTGCTCTCAAAGATGTATTTTTTGTGGAGGATTTACCAAAAACCAGAAACTTCAAAATAATGAGAAGAATATTAAGAGATATAGTAGTTTATGGTTATATAAAAGGGGATACCAGTAATTTGGTTAATCCAGAAGTTTGTGAAAAAATAACAAATAAAGTTAAAAGGGTGAGCTTATGAAAACGTTGAATTTTCAAGAGATAGAGCGTAAGTGGCAGAAATATTGGGAAGATAATCAAATATATAGGGTGGTGTTTGATAAAACCAAACCCAAATATTATGTTTTGGAGATGTTTCCCTATCCCAGTGGTCAACTTCATATGGGACATGCCAGGAATTATTGTATAGGCGATGCTATTGCAAGGTATTACTTATTAAAGGGGTATAATGTTTTGCATCCGATAGGTTGGGATGCTTTCGGTTTGCCTGCTGAAAACGCTGCTATAAAGCATAAAATACATCCTAAAAGATGGACAGAGAACAATATAGAAAATATGAGAAAGCAGCTCAAACAGTTGGGTATATCTTATGATTGGTCAAGAGAGATTAATACTTCTGTACCAGAGTATTATAAATTCACGCAATGGATGTTTCTAAAACTATATGAAAATGACATGGCTTATAGGAAAAAGGGGATAGTTAACTGGTGTATTTATTGTAATACTGTTTTAGCAAATGAACAAGTTGTTGATGGAAAATGTTGGAGATGTCATAATATTGTTGGTAAAAAAGAACTTGAGCAGTGGTATGTGAGAATAACCAGGTATGCTGATAGTCTTCTATCTGAGTTGGATAGTTTAGATGGTTGGAGTGATTATGTTAAACAAATGCAGCGTAATTGGATAGGTAAAAGTAGTGGTGCAAGAATAAATTTTAGGCTACGTGAGTTGAACGAATTTTTAGAGGTTTTTACAACCAGAGCTGATACTTTACCTGGTGTTACTTTCATATGTATTGCTCCAGAACATCCCATAGTCAGGAAATTTTTAGAAAAAAATAGTAATCCAGAATTGGATTCATACTTGCGAAGATCAATGTCTTTAACTACAACTGAGAGAACAAAAGAAAAGACAGGGGTGTTTACAGGATTTTATACTGAGAATCCTTTGAATGGTAATTTGATTCCTATTTGGGTTGCTAATTATGTTTTGTTTGATTATGCCACGGGTGCAGTTATGGGTGTTCCTGCTCATGATCAGAGGGATTATGAATTTGCTAAAGTTTATAATTTACCTATTATTCCCGTTATTATGCCTGAGTATGAAGTAGAAAATGCTGCTTATGAAGAAAGCAGAGGAAAAATGTTCAATGTTGGTTTTGTTGGTGGTATTTGGGTTGATGGTATGGATTGTAACGATTTTAGAAAGTTTGTTGTAAAATACTTGGAATCAATAGGAATTGCTAAAGAAGATATAAATTATAGATTGAAGGATTGGTTGATTTCTCGCCAGAGATACTGGGGAGCACCTATTCCAATAGTTTATTGTGATTCTTGTGGTATTGTTCCAGTAC
>JAOABG010000037.1 GCA_026418475.1 bacterium
CCAATAGGCCGATCGCTCGACTTGCATGTGTTAGGCGTCCCGTCAGCGTTCATCCTGGGCCAGGATCAAACCCTCCACAATTATCGTAATACCAATTAAACTTATTACAGTATTACAGTATTACAGTATTACAGTATTACAATATTACAATATTAATTCAATTATCGTAATTACCAATTGGAGTACTGCAATAATAGTTTTGATTAATTACTAATTAATATTAATTACATAAATACAATTGTTATTACAATTGTATTTCTTGCAGCTACTCCACTTGGCTTTGCTTTGTTCTGGAGGTCTTGTTAGCTACCCCTATTTTTTTCTTCCCGGCCACCCCTTTTCTTTAGGGGTTCCATTGATATATTTTGTATAAAATTTATAGTAAATCCTTCTTATATTTATATCAAAATTATTGATTTTTATCAATATTTACTACATAATTATAAAAATATAAAAAATATAAATACAAAACAAAATAATTTTTACATCCATTCTGATTAGTCCTCTTATATTATATTCATTATATTTTTAAAACATCCATAATATCCATTTTGAACATAATTTCTATATTCAATTCAGCAATTGTTACAAATTTAACCTTCAAGAACCAACCTGCATTTGATTCTTTCTGTTGATTTGAAAAATAAAATCTTATTTTGATTACCATCACTTAATCTGTTTTTTAATAACACACAGATAATAATCACATTTTTTATTAAAATCGCACATTAAACAATGTGGTTTAACCTTACAAATAGTCTGTCCAAAAGCAACCAAATATCTATTTAAATTTGAATACATATTCTTACTAACAAACTTTCTAACCTCATCCTTATGGATAACCTTCCAAGTGTCATCAGGTGTAGAAGTTCTTAAAATACCAACCCTGTTCAGTATTCTAAAAACATGAACATCAACACCTATGAAATCATAACCGTAAAGGTCATTAAGTATAATAGAACCGACTTTGAGGCCAACACCAGGTAGACGAATCAACTCTTCTAAAGTACAAGGCACATCTCCATTATACTTCTCAACTATAGATTTATTGAATTCAAAAAAAATTTTAGCTTTGTTCCGGTAAAAACCAAGCGGTTTAAACAAGTTTTCCAATTCTTTCAAATCAAATTTTACAACATCAAAAGGAGAACTAAATTTTTCAGATAACAAAGGTAAAACTTTTAATAAGGCCTTGTCTGTAGTTCTTGAAGAAAGTAATGTAGACCAAACAATTAACCACTTGTTTTTTTTCTTCACATTGTAAAGTTTAAAAACAGGAGAATTAATCAAAACGCTGTTCTTAATACTTTCCAAAAAATTATATAACTCATTTAACTTATCAAAATCAATCATCAAATAGCTATTTCTTCATTGTCAAAATCCAAACCTCCAAAACAAAAAGATAAACAAACTTCTAGAAAAATTATAATATTATAATGAAACTCTTTAAGTTAATAAAACATCTGAAATCTAAATATTTAACAAAAAAAGAAAGGTCTCAAATAAAAGATATTATAAGAATAATAGAAATATCAATAAACAAAAAATTTATTTTCTGGGAAAATCAAGAAGAAATTGATTTTGAAAACATTAAAAACATAGAGAAAATTTGTAAGATGATATTCAAATTACATTTCCCCATACAATACATAGAAAACGTTGTTAAATTCGGAGAACTCAAATTAATCATAAATCCGCATACACTGATACCACGTCCAGAAACAGAAATACTAATAGAAAAAGTATATCAAATAGTAGAAAATTATCAATTAAAAGAAAAATTCAAAAAAATAATACTCATAGATTTCGGAACAGGATCAGGTAATATAATACTACTATTACTCAAAAAACTAAAACATATACCAATGATACCAATAGGAATAGACATATCATTTAACGCATTACAAATAGCTCAAAAAAATTCAATCATAAATAATGTTCCAATAATCCTATTAAACCATTCAAATATCAATATTATAAAAAAAAATTTATGTGACCAAACAATTTTTATCCTAATTTCTAACCCCCCCTACCTAACAAAAAAGGAAATGAAAAAAGAGTTATATTTTGAACCTGATAATGCACTACTAACACCCAAAAAAACCTTCTATTATAACCAACTAATAAGCTTTTTTATGAAAAATAAAATCCAAAATTTCCTCTTGTTTTTCGAAATAGATCAAAAAACCCTAAAAAAAATAATCCCCAAACTGAAAAAAAATAAAATAAACTACAGAATACTTCACATCCAAAGGAAAATATTCCTTTTGGAAATATCAAGACTCAAAAAATAACTTCAGAACCTGTAATTTAGATTTAGATATACTGTCCGCTGCCTAATAGGATACAAAGACACAGGATAATTATTAGATAAACCTATAACATAATTAGCCTTAGTATTGAATAAATTATAAACACTTATTCCAACTCTTTTATACTGATCAATCTCATATATGAAATTTAAATTAGTTACATTAAAAGAGGGAATCTTATTGGCATAATCATCAAAAACAGAAGATGTCCACTTACTCTCTAAAGAAACCCAAAAATTATCAGAAAGCCTCTTGGCATACTTAAATAAAAGTAAGTGCTTCGGAGAATTGGATAAAAAAGAGAAATATCTCATGGAACGAGCATTGGAATAACTATAAGAAAATCTGATAAATTCCTTGTCCTTGAGATACAATACATAATCTAACATACCTCCCATAACCCTAATATCACCAATATTCTTATACTGGCTTACTTCTATGCCTAAACTATTCACCCCGACATTCACACTGTTGATCAAATTGGTAATATCCATGTTATAAAAAGAAAAAGAAAAATATCCATTTTTTAGTTTACTCTTCAACTCCTTATAATATATAATTTCAAAAGTCCTATGTTTTTCCGGCTCCAAATTAGGATTAGATAAGATTGAAATTCCTCCATCATTATAGAAAGCCTCACTAATAGAAGGAACTCTATAATTCTGAGAATAAACAAACTTCAAAGCGGATCCACCGTTAACCCTTATTAAAGAAAACTGCGGCACTACGATAGATCTAAAATCATCATATAAACCAAAATAATTATCATATCTCAAAGACATTGAAAATAACCAATATTTTTCATTTAAATACCTATCGCTCAAAACAGAAAATTTATAATCATACGATAAATACAAAGAAATGATAGGTAATCCATTCCTGGCTAAATTTAGATAATCTCTTAAAAAATTCTTACTAAAATAATCAATATCATAGTTCCTCAAGTTGTAAGAGACATTTTTATATTCAAAACCGATTAAAAAAGATTTTCTATCATCAATTTTTGAATAATTAATATCCAGAGAGAAAGTATTATTTTTGAAATCATCAATATTTATAAACCCAATATTAGCTGCAGGATATTGAGCGTATTCATTATAATTAAAATAATACAAATTGAAATTAAGGTAAGAATAATCTGGCAAATCTATGGAATGCTTAACAAAAAAGTGGTCAACCTTGTTATAAACAAAATCATTTCTGTCGTTCAAAGTGATGCCAAAAGCACCAACAGGATAATGAAACCTACTTATATACCTTGAAAAATAAAAAAGAGTTTGACTATTCAAACCAGAAAACTTACTAAAAACATAGTAAAAATTATTGAATCTATTATCTTCATTGATAACATATTCATTTCTTTGGGGCAGAAATATAGTTCTACCAGGATAAGAATAAAAGTTAGTACCCAAATGCAGTTCATCAGATAATTTCAACCTAATAGAGCTATTTGTCCCAGCTCTACCAGAAAAGAAATAGTAATTATGATCAATCTCAAACTTATTGTCATACTTCTCCAAAAAATAAGGTATGAAATTTATAGTAGCCACAAGAGAGTTAGATCCAGAATAAACATTAGAATATCCATTGACAATTTCAACAGAATTAAGAAAATTGGGAACATAATCAATAGGAGTACCAAAAACCATTTCATTTAAAGGAAAACCATTAAACAAAAACAGAGCTCTTGAATTATAACTACCCGGTATCTGAACACCCCTACTACCTAAATACCAATAACTACCATCTTCAACAACATACAAACCAGGACTGAAATTTAACATAGTAGCAACATTTTCATAATAAAAAAGTTTCAACTCAATAGGAAAAACAATAGATATAAAAGCTGAAGAATCCAATATACTCCTTGAATACTTACTTAAACTTTGAACTTTAAAACTGAAATCCAATTCCTGTTGAATAAACTCCATTTCATCTCTATCTTCATACGAAAATACAATCATAAGAACAAACAATAANAAAAATATAGTAAAGAATCTCATAACTTTTATCCCAACTCAGCTCTTGTTTCCTTATGTAAATAATTCATTTGTTGAACGTTTTCTACTTCAACTACCCTTTCATTCAATATTAAACTAACCCTATTTTTCCCCTTTCTCTTAGAATTATACAAATTATCATCAGCTATTTTTACCAGAGCATCCTTATCATTAGAGTCATCTGGATAAAAAGAAATACCTAAACTGGCAGTAACATTAATTTTGCTACCCTTATCAACCTCTATCTCAATTCTGGATATCATATCTTTCAAATTTAAACAGAATTTCAAAGCATCCATCTTTGTTGAAACATTTAGAACAATAATAAATTCTTCACCCCCATATCTGGCCGCTATATCAGTGTTTCTTTTCCTACTTTTTATAACTTCAGCAACAGAAGCCAAAACTCTATCACCAATTTTATGACCATATGTATCATTTATCTTCTTAAAATTATCTATATCAATCATGACAACAGCAAATGTTCTGGTAAGTCCAAGAGCAAGTTTCATCTTACTTTCTATAGCTATAGCGTTATAAAATTTCTCAAAGGCACCCCTGTTATAAAGCTTAGTCAAAGCATCAAATGAAGCTATCGATTCAAGCAAAGCCAATTGCTGTTCCAAAGCTTGGGCCATCCTCAAAAAACTATCAACCAAATAATTAAATTCATCAAACCAAAAATTCTTCCTATCAAAAGAAAATTTCGACTTACTCAATTCAATAGATAAATTCTTCAAATACTCTATAGGTCTATAAAATTGTAAGATCATAAAAGAACTGATAACTATAGATAACAAACTCAACAAAAAAACGACCAAATTAGAATAAAAACTGATGGTCCTGAGCTGATTATCCAATTTAGTCAAATCAAAAACTATAACCATATGCCCCATATAAATCTCATCCTGTATGTCACTAATTATAGTTCTTACAATAGGAACAAATATAACCAATAATTTTGATATCTTCACCTTATCATCTATCTCAATAAATGAATTATCAATAAAAAATTTAATATTCCTCTCATTAAAAGAAGCCATATCTTTTTTGGAAATGTAATCAACAAATTTTGGATACCTGCTGATATATGCCAAATTAACACCACTGGCACTAAATACTGAAACAAATATCAAATCCTGATTATAATATTCCTGCTGCAAAACCAACTTCATAGCCTCAAATTGCTCATACTCTATATACTTCTTTATACGTGAAGAAATATTCTGTGATGTAGCTATATAAAAATCAACAGTATATTTTATTATATTACTCTCCAAATTCTTTTTCAGCCAGTATAAAGTTAATGAAAAAACAGAAATATTTACAATCAACAGTATCAATATAGCATTATTTATTTTTTTAAAAAATCTAAAAAATGTCAGAAAACCAAATAGATTCATTTCATTTAGTAACTACGACAAAAGGACTTGGGAAAAATATCTTATAAGTATTATCAGTATTCAAAAACGAACTTTTCTTTATGTAAGAAGCCATCATTTTACCCAGCTGGAAATAATCTATCACATAAGCCACATCAACCCCATACTGCAACAATATCCTATGAGAAGATATTATTATCCTACTATAAGATTTTATAGACTTTATCAAAAACAAAAGGTTCTCCTCATCTAATATCATAGCATCGGAAAAAAAATAAACAGCATCAACATTAGAAACAGATTTACTGATATACTTATAGTTAAAGTTATCAACCTGCAAAGGAACAGGCTCAAGAGAATTCCTAATGAGCGACTCAGAAGCAGCCTCAACAGCATAACTATGAGAATTATACAATAACCCAACCTTTTTAACATTGGGATACTTTAATTTAAAATCTCTAAAAACATCATCAAACGGAGGATATATCGAAAAACCTATGAATTTCCCCAATAATCCCAAGGTATCCGGCATCAATACCAAAGCATACATGTTTATCTTTTCTTTATGATAATTCTTTTTTAAATAAAAAGCAGCCTCACTAGTTAAAGCTATAACAACATCTATCTTATTAAACATATCAGGTTTTAAATCTTTCAAATCAACAATAGAACACTTATTAGCAGGATATTCACTTAAGAAACCATTGATTGTTAGCTTGACGGGTTGTAAATCTTTACCCTTTATTATAAGAACACTAAGTAATCCGTTGTCAGCAAAAGCGAAAACCCAAAATACAGAAAAAAACAATGTTAAAGATAAAAAAAATTTTTTATTCATTTACACCTTCTCCACTTTCTCATTCTCCATATATTTAGAATATTCCTTATCTAAGAAGTCCATAAATTTATCAAAAATATCGGGGTCAAATTTACTTTTCTCTTGAATTAGTATCTTTATAGCTTCCTCTACAGTATAAGCTTTCCTATATGCTCTTTCTTCAAGTAAAGCCCCAAAAACATCACATATTTTTATTATTCTTGCAAGTAAAGGTATAGAATTTCCTCTCAGACCATCTGGATAACCGCTACCATCCCAAGACTCATGATGAGATTTAACAATATCAGCAATATCCTTATAAATGTCCAGCTTCTTGAGAATATTATAAGCATTCACAGGATGTTCCTTTATATACCTCATCTCATTGGCAGATAGATTCACAGCTTTACCAAAAATATACTCAGGAATTGATATATATCCTATATTCATAATTTTTGCTGAGTGTGACAATCGCTCTATGTCCTCATAGTCCATTCCCAAAGTGTGAGCAAATTTGACACACATTTCAGCAACTCTTTTAGAATGCCCCTTGGCATATACATTTTTAGCCTCTATTATATCAGCTATCTTTTCAACAGTCGCCATAGTCGCCTTTATTATCCAATTATAATTGTAATTAGTCAAAGCAATAGGAAATAAACCAATCATCAACAAATAAACTAAATAAATATTCTTAACCGACAAATCATAAAATATTAAGAATAAAGCAGTGTTAAATATCCAACCCAAAATTAACCCCCTTAAGTCATCATAAAAAAAAGAATAATACTCATTGAAAAATACCCTGAAATTAGAAACCAAATTCAAAAAATAAAACATAACCAAATATAAAAAATACAAAATAACAAAATAGATTAACACCTGTATAAACATAAAATCTTTTCCTAATAAGCTCTGTAAAATATCACTAAATGAAAAATAATAAACAAAAAAACTAATAAAGAACAGTGATATAAATTCAAAAAAGAAATTATAAATCCAATTACTCCAAAATCTAAGAAAATAAAACTTATAGATAGAATAAACAAGTTTTGAAATCAAAATAACAGATATAGTAATCCACAAATCAATTTTGCTTATAAAAGCCCAGTATATGAAGAAAACATATATACAGTCAGATATCCTTATCAAAATATTAAAAGGTTTTGTTATGTTTATAAAGTTAGCAATGATAAGAACCACAAAAAAAACTATTATTTCCGTCATTTAAATTTTATGGTTTAAGACGTAAAAATTGGCGGCACGAGGATTCGAACCTCGGACCCAGGGATTATGATTCCCCTGCTCTGGCCTCTGAGCTATACCGCCTCAATATATCTTCTTCTATAAAATCCATGAAACATCCTTCTAGCCTAACTAAGATTTACATTATATAAAGCAATTTAACAAGCTTCTAAATATTTTTAATTCCAATTTGTTCTACACGTTGTATCTTCAGTTAAATTAGCATCAGTTGTAGCAGTATTATCATTGTGAAGACCACTTATACTATCTGGAACAAAATTTAAAGTTGAATCTTCAAGAGTTACAGCAGGGGAACCAGAGTCCTCTTCAAATGTAAACGGAGTACTCGTATTTACAACAGTATTACAACCTACTGGATTTAAATTACTATCTAAAGACATAACAACAGCATCATACGTATTGTTCAATTTCCCTGCAAAAACATATCCTCCTCCATAAGGTAAAGCACTCATAACCCTCATATTAAGTAGAACTTTCCTACTAATAGTCAGATCATTATTTAGTAGAACTACTAGACTACCATCAGGACTATTTCCATTAATAACCAGTAAATACTTGTTACCCAAACCTGGTAAGATTAAACCAGTATGAAAATTAAAATTCTCAAGGTCAAAATTATGGTTGTACAACTTTTGTACATTTATATTATTAAGATCCTTGTCAGCTTTTGCTACAAGAACTTTATCACTATTATCCAACCCCAAAATGATAATATCATCATTAAATCCTGGGCAGATACTCTTTAAGTAGGGCAAACCATTAATCTTCTTAACAGTAGAAACACTATCGAAATCAGTTATACTGTCTGAACTGACATTCATCTTACAAATTTTATTCTCTCCCGAAGAATTTTGAGCTATAAAAAACACATACTTATTACCCTCACTGTGATAAGGAAATGCAGAAACTACAAGATTATTATAAGTTATAATATTACCATTCATCTCTGCAACCCATTTAACAGAACTTGATTCTTGCAAATTGGTATCAATTTTAGCAATTTCATTATTAGACAAAAAAATTAAACTATCGTTATCTATCGGCAAAAGATTACCAATATAACCCACAAAATCAAAATACAATATTGTATTGGTACTTCCATCTGGATTCAATTTTGTTATATAGTTTTTGTCTCCGTTCAGATAAGTTATTCCTGCTGAGTAATAATATTCACCCAATTCAAAAAATGAAAATGATTGTTTTCCAATACTGCCTAATTTCTTCCACAAAGTTTGTCCTTGTGAGTTTATTTTTATAAAAAGAGCGTCGTCAACCCCAGAACCTTGCTGATAACCACTTAAAATTATTCCACCATTAGAAGTAGAAAATATAGTGTAAAAAATATCATAAGAACTATCACCATAGAAAACTTTTGGGAAAGCCCCGAGAATTGTTCCTCCCGAATTTCCTCCTGAATTTCCAACAAAAGAGTTAAAACTCAGACCTCCTCCATTAAAACAGCTAACCAACAACACAATCATTATTGTTACCATCGTAGCTATTAGTAACTTCATAGCTTTCACCTCCTTTACCCTTAATGATTTTTATCACTAATTATTAATAGTCCTAAGATAATTCTGAGAAAAGAAAAAAATTCCTTCAGAAGTAGAATAATATAAATATGAAGGATCTGAATTTTATAGATGAAGTAGAAATAATTGTTAAAGCTGGAGATGGAGGTAATGGTTGTGTAAGTTTCAGAAGAGAGAAATTTGTTCCCAAAGGTGGCCCAGATGGTGGAGACGGTGGTGATGGAGGTAACATAATAATTAAATCCACACAACATCTTAACACCTTGATAGACTATAGATATAATAAATATTTCGAAGCGGAGAATGGAGAACATGGAAAAGGAAAAAACAGACATGGAAAAAACGGAAAAGATTTGGTTCTACTCGTTCCTATAGGAACAACCATTATTGATGAAAATAACAACAAAACAGAATTGGATCATGACAACCAAGAAGTGGTAATTGCTAAAGGTGGAAAAGGAGGAAGAGGAAACGCAAAGTTTACCACACCAGTATATAAAGCACCCAAATTTGCAGAAAAAGGCCAAAAAGGAGAAACAAAAAAACTTAAATTAGAACTAAAACTAATAGCAGATGTTGGAATAATAGGTTTACCCAATGCAGGGAAATCTACACTTTTATCAATTATATCAAATGCTAAACCTAAAATAGCTGACTATCCATTCACAACACTGGTCCCAAACCTCGGAGTAACAATATTCAATAAAAAATCTATCGTTCTAATAGACTTACCAGGAATTATAGAGGGAGCAAGTCAAGGAAAAGGACTTGGCTTACTATTCCTCAAACATTTCCAAAAATCCAAAATATTCTTGCACCTCATAGACATAACACAAGACTATAAAAAAAACTATAAAATCATCATAAATGAACTTAAAAAATATTCAAAGTCAAATAACATTAATCTCTTAGAAAAACCACAAATAATATGCCTGAATAAAATAGACATAGCCGATCAAAACCAAATATATGAATCAATTAAATACTTTCAAAAATTACAAAAAAAAGAGAAAAATATTAAAACCGTAATTTCAATATCAGCATACACAAGACAAAACACAGACCACCTACTATCAGAAATCCACAAAGTTCTAACAGAAATAGAAACTCAAGAGAAAAACACAATACAAGAACAAAAACCAGAAGAAATCCCGAAATTGAAACCAATAAAAACTATTAAAATAGAACCCACCAAAATAAATATAACAACAACATATAACAAACATCTAAATCAAAACGTTAGAACATTCGAATTAAATGATCCAGAATTTGAAGACAAACTGAATAGATTTGATATAAACAACCAATATGCAATGAAATACTTGAAAAATATTCTATCCAACCACAGAGCAATAAAATCGCTAATTTTAAGAGGAATAAAAGAAGGAGAGTACGTTAAAATAAATAATAATCTATTTATCTTCATAGACAACTTCATTCAACCAATAGAATTAGACAACTAAAAAGGAGAGGATACTTATGAAATTTGAAATGACCAAATACGAAGGAGGGTGGATAGAACTAATAGTAGGCTGTATGTTCAGCGGAAAAAGTGAAGAAATGATAAGAAGAGTCAAAAGAGCAATCATAGCCAATCAAAAAGTAATCGTATTTAAACCTAAGATAGACAAACGATACGATAAAGATAAAGTTGTCAGCCACAACGGTATAAAAATAGAAGCTTTCGTTGTAGACAACCCCGCTGAAATCTACGAACTCTCTCAAAAATATGATGTAATAGCTATCGATGAAGCACAATTTTTTGATAACGAACTGATTGAAGTAGTTGAGCAATTAGCGAATGAAAATAAAAGAATAATAATAGCAGGATTAGATCAGGATTTCAGGGGAGAACCATTCTCAATTATGCCACACCTAATGGCAATAGCAGATAGCGTAGACAAGCTACATGCAATATGTGTTGTATGCGGTGCAGTTGCAACCAAAAGCCAAAGGCTAATAGAAAACCAGCCAGCACCATATGATTCACCAACAATAGTAGTAGGAGCAATAGAAACTTATCAACCAAGATGTAGAAAATGCTTCCAAAAACCAGTCAAAGTGAAAACCTAATCATAGTTAATTTAATTTTAACTCAATTTTTAATAGGTAAAAGTTACAAACTTATTGAATCATAACAATATGAATACAGAGTGTTATTATCAATTTTTCTTTACCTTGCTTCTTGCTTATTTTTTAGGTAGTATACCAACAGGATACATAATCGGTAAACTTAAAGGATTGGATATAACTAAAGAAGGTAGTGGTAACATTGGGATGGCAAACGTATTCAGAACTCTTGGTCCCAAGTATGGAGCCTTGGTACTAATATTAGACGCTCTCAAAGGATTTATACCAACTTACATCTCAATAAAATTAGATTTCACTATTCTTTTCGTCTTGATCGTCGGAATTACCTCAATACTGGGACATATATTCACAGTATTCCTTAAATTCAAGGGAGGTAAAGGTGTGGCAACCTCTTTGGGAGTAGTATTAGCAATAAGTCCAACATTAGCAATCTCTTCTTTTTTGGTTTGGTTAATAACAGTTATAGTTACACGATATTCATCACTGGGCTCAATCCTAGCTTCCATATGGGCAACTCTAATTATTATCCTATATCAATTTAATCTTATCAACTTTAATTTAATGAATGTAAGAATAGAAAATAAGGCATATTTAACAGTTTTTTGCTCAATAATCTGTGTTTTCATACTATACAAACACAGAGAAAATATAAAAAGAATTATTAATAATACTGAAAACAGGTTGTTTTGAATTTGACTTTTAACTTAAATCCTTTCTAAACTAATATAAACTAAAATTATTTAAAGGTAAAATTACTTAATTCTTTACAACCTTAAAATCTTTTTAGGTCTAAATTCTTAAAATTTTTTTAGATTTAAATTCTTGTGGATTAACCCTTTCCAAAGCTCAATTTTATATTGCTTAAATTAAAGAAGAGCAGACTAAAATCACTTAAGATCATAGCTACTGCAGCTAACATTGGATTCACTGTGATCCCAAGGCTATAAAAAAAACCCATAGCAACAGGAACAAGTAAAACATTATATCCAAAAACCCAAAAGAGATTGAATTTCAATTTTTTAAATACTCCATCAGAAATTTTGATCAATTCGTTAAACTGGCTTATGTTTTTTAAAGTAACACTAGCAGAATTCTGAGTTATATCACTACCATATTCAAAAGAAACGCCAACATCAACAACATTCATAACTAAACTGTCATTAATTCCATCACCAACAAACACAGTCAGCCCATTTTTCTTAAGGTTTTCCATTATTTTCACTTTATTAACAGCATCAACAGAATAAAATATCCTTTGTGGATCAATTTTAAGCTGTTCTATCAAGTTCATTGCAGATTTCTGATTGGCACCAGTAAGAACAAAAAACTCCTTATTTCTTGACCTCAAAGACTCAAATATATCATTTACTCCAGGATTTAATTCCTCAACAATTCTTATCCCTATAGTTATAATATTTTTATTATCTTCAATCACAACAGCAAAAGCTTCAAAATCTTGGATATCAATATTTAAACCATTTTCCTCTAACAAAGAATGATTACCAATAAAAACAGAATATTTATTATTGAATCTTGCTACAATCCCACGAGAAGTTATTTCATTATAATATTCTGCTGTGTACTCTTTCATAGCTGTATATAAATTGATACCATAGTTTTCAGTTATATATTCTTTTATTCCCAAAGACAATGGATGCTTGGATTTAGAAACTGCCACAAGTATCAGCTTCAGTAAAGTATTAAAAATTGAGTCATCATACTCATTTGCTAAAACTCTAAAATCCTTCACTTTAACATTTCTATTGGTTATAGTTCCAGTTTTATCAAAAACAAAGTTTTTAGATTTGGATATTTTTTCAAAAACATATGGATCTTTAACTATTATCTGTCTTTTTGCAGCCTCAATCATACCTTTATTTATTGCAAGAGGAGAAGCCAAACCAATGGCACAAGGACAAGCTATAATTAACGTAGAGATAAGAGCGTTTAAAGCAAAAGATTTATTACCAGAAAGATACCAATAAAAGAAACTTAAAATTGCCAAAATAATTACTATCACAACAAAATTGCCTGAAACCTTATCTATGAACTTCTGATAGTTTGATGTCTTAGTATAAAGCCCATAGACAGAGGATTCTATCCCCTTCCAAAAACTACTTCTATAATCATTATAAGCTTTCATCTTAACATTACCATCCACAAGGATACTACCAGCAAGTACTTCTTGTCCAGTTCCCAATTTTACAGGTTCATTCTCACCAAAAAGCAAATTAAAATCAAACATTCCCTGACCTTCTATTATTTGACCATCTACGGGAACACTCTGCCCCTTTAATATCTCAATTACATCACCCTCTCTTATTTCATCAACATCAACGGTTAATAAACTATCTTCTCTATACAAGCTGACTTTTTGGGGCTTGTAAATGAGCAAATTGAGAATTGAACCGTAGCCACTTTTTTTATATCTCCCCTCAATATACTTACCAATCAATACAACAGCTATTATAACAGCAGAAGTCTCAAAATAGAGATCATGAAAACCATAAAAATATCCATATAAACTGTAAAAATACGCAGTGGTAGTAGAAACAACTATAAGCAAATCCATATTCAATATTCCACTTTTTAAAGAATAGAAAGTGTTCCTATAGAACTTGAAACCATTCACAAACTGAACAAATGTGGAAAAAAATAAAACAAGCCCCCTTATAAAATCATTTGAATGCAAAAGATTATGAAAAAACATAGACACAATAAATATAAATAAAGATAATACAGAAGCCACAATAACATTAATTAACTCAATTTTAGATTCTCTATCACCATGACCATATCCCTGTTCTAACTTGGCATCATAACCTATATTTTTTATCTCATCTATTATTTTTTGAGTATCTATGTATTTTTTTAATTTGATAAACATTTTCTGATACCCCTGGCACAACTAACACAGTCCATCCCATGTATTTTCAATATTAACTCTTTATTCTTTTGATTCATACTTTTTAGAGTGATTTTCAAGTCCTATTACAAAAATTATTCTTCACATTTTTTTATCCTTTTTAATAATATTATCAACAGTAAAAAAGTAGCAAATAAAACAAGTTAAAGGTTGAATGAAAAGAAAATAAAAATATAATATTAAAAAATGAGTAGAACGAGAATATAT
>JAOABG010000038.1:0-3472 GCA_026418475.1 bacterium
TTCCACAGCTTTATAAATTTTATAAAAATAGTATTTAAGAGTAGACACATCTCTACCTTGCTTGTCCCAATATTCTATTTGATTTAAAAGTCCGCGCATTATTATATTCACTTCCCTACCCCACACTACCTTAGGTGAATGATAATGGTCTCTACTAAAACCTTCCCAAATATCATAGTTAGTATAAGTATCATTAGAACAAACAACACCAACATTGTCTATAAATAGTCCCAAAGGATAAGGCAAAACAGTTAGTTGATAAAAGTTTTGTAGTTCGTCAAAAGAAACATTCTTTAAAAGAAAAAGATAAGATAAGTCTGTATTCATTAGCCCAATAACTTTCCCTTTGTCATCCAGTGCAATCCCTAAAAAATTCAGTTCTTCTGGCAATTTGTCATGAACAACACTTCTCCATAAGTCTTCATTACCTATATAAACAATCTTTTCATTCAGCTTGTTGTATATATCGTTTTTAGAAAAATAAACCTCAAAAAATTTTGCAGTCCCATTCCACTTAGATATCACATCTTTTATTTTCCCAGATTTATAGTATTTATAAAGGTTAGTTTTAATAAACCAATCATATTGATATTTCAATTGCAATTTATCAATTATTATCATACTATCGTAAATTGATTGGATAGCAAATGGTACCCATATTACATTAACATCCATTGAATAAGCACCTTTACAATAACCAAAATTACTATCTCTCCAACTAGCTGAAATATACTCTCTACCATTATATGGAAACTTTATTAAGTCCTTGGGATCATTAGATAAATAGAAAGGTAGACATTTATCAAACACATATGAAAAATTTTTCAATACCCATTCCAAGTATGTTTTTTCATTACAAACATTATTCAAGAATTTTATTTTGTCAATGTTATATATGTCTTTTCTTTGTAGATACAATTTGAAAACTATTGGGAATTGAAAATCATCATCCACCATTATATAATTTTCAACTGTTTTATCAATATTTTTGAAATCAAAACTATGTAAAATATCATTATTTTTTATGATATTAGAAACATTTTCGCGGATAGCTTGGAATCCCAAGGATTCCTCGTGACTAACATCACCCTCCTCACTAAGCTTTAAAATTATCATCTCAACAATACTCTGAAATAAAAATGGAGTTATAACATCATTCATAATTATTGCAAACATAAGAGAATCCCTACCAAAATATGTTGCAAAATTTGGTAACCCTGCAAAAAGTTTCTCTTTATAACAAAGTAGGTAAGCCGCAGTTATCTGCCTATCAATAGTCTTTATCTTACCTGGATTTTCTTTTACATATTCCTGATAAAAATTTTCAAAACTATCATTAAATATTTTATTTATTGGTGTTAAAGGTTTAGAATTTGTCATTAGAGAAATTGTAACAATAATTTTATTATCATTTGATAAGAGTTTTAATTTATCATTACCAGCTATCAAAGTTGTTTCATTAGTTGTTATCTTTAATTTTAGGATATTTTTATTATTTATTGAAACCTGTTCTATAATTACTGCATTCGGTAAAAGCATAATTTTGTTAAAAAGCCTATCGTATATTTCTTGCACACTTTTAGCATCTAAGTCTCTTATCTTCTTTTCACTCAGATTATTTATAACTCTTGAAATATCAGTAAATTCAGGAGGTATAAAAGAATACCTTATATACCTAAAAGGTTGTAAATGAAGTTTATGGTATTGAAAGTCTCTTTCAAACCTCATTGAACCTAGTAAGAAGTGTCCTACTTCTATTTCACTACTATTTATAACAAGTTGATAACTGAAAATATTAAAATTACCGTCAGCAACAGGTTCTGCATTTATTATCTCTATACCGGGGATTGTTCCATTTGGATTCCTTATTGTCAAAGAAATAGATTCATTCATACTATTAGCCCAAAGATTAACCAATCTGCCAGATAATTTATCATAGTAAATCTGCAAAACATTATCATATTTGTCCTTATAAAAAACAGTGAAGTAGTTTTCATATACTGACAAATCGTCAATACCAGCAACTGGAATTTTAAGAACAGGGGGATTAGAATAGCAGAAACAACAAATAAGGCAGAGTATAAAAAAAATCCTTAGCATTTTCATAAACACCTACAGCATAGCTTTAATTTTCATATTCTTTTCTTATTAATTAATTCAAATCAAAACTGTTTATCATCTTCTTTATTTAACAATAACCATATCATAGCAAAGACTATTATTCCCCATCCCAAAACAGAAACTAAAAACCCAATGGCGTCATCATACTTAAGCAGCCCCAAAGATGATAATATTGCGTTCCAGTCATGAATAATCTCTTCATCATCAGAAGCCCAAGGGCTATAAAGTGGCAAGTTCATCTCCTGAGCATCATAGATGTACCTGGCTATGTTAAGTAAATTCTGCCCCAACCAATAAGTAGAAAAATATATTCCATAAATTTCCTGATTTCTAATAAAATACCATATAATTAAAGAGGGAACTATTATCTGGATGAGAGTTCCACCCCATAAACCCATTGTCTGGCCAAAAACTGAAAAAAACAGGTGCCCAAATTCATGAATTGCCAAATTAGCATTATCAATAAATACAAATTTATCCTCGTCAAAGATATAGTATATTGCAAATAAAATACCTAAAATCAAAGCAAATATCTTCATTATA
Organism: bacterium; assembly: GCA_026418475.1. Classification (GTDB taxonomy): domain Bacteria; phylum DRYD01; class DRYD01; order DRYD01; family DRYD01; genus DRYD01. The sequence continues at coordinate 2,665 of JAOABG010000038.1, forward strand.
AACTTTTAAACACCATGGATTTATAGGATTTTACATTAAGATCTTTAATAAAGAAAGGTTGGGAATGAGGAACTCCGTGATTATCAACATTAATAACTCTTCCATTCAAATATTGAAACGGCTTTGGCTCCAAATTAATCCTCGTATGACCAACTATATAATGTTTTATTTTATTTTTATCTAATATATTTATTATCCGGTTTTCTTGTAATGGTTCAGTTCTTACACCATTGAAAGCGTCAATACCCCAAATCTTCCTACTCCAGAGTATCAATCCAACATCATCATTCTGTATTTTTTGTTCAATAATTCTATCTATACAATCAACATCATCAGGAAAAGAATGAGAAAGAACTATTTTGCTCTCATCTTCTAATTCAAAGTATACGAATAATAAAAGATTTTTGAACAATTTATCACTACTAACTGATTTAAATAGATTTCTAATATCATTGTCAAATGCTCTTATGGTATTCATTCCTCCCTGAGAATACCAATTATAGAATATCATAAAATATTCTATTATTCCTTTTTGAGTTAATTCTTTCATAACAGAGTATGGATTTTTAGAGGCCTTTTCTAATATTTCATTGAACTCTTCTATATCAATATTATCAAGTATTTTCAAAGCTTTAAACATCATTTCCTCATGGTTACCAATCAAAGCAAAAACGTTTTTTCTTTTATCCATGAGCTTAGAAACCAAGTTAATTATCTTTGATGTTCCCTTAACCATATCTTTGTATTCTAAATTTAATGGATTTTCAATATCTTCTCCCCTCCAATCTATATCTGTCTCTTATACACA
>JAOABG010000038.1:3482-14232 GCA_026418475.1 bacterium
TCTATATAATCTCCAATAAATACAACATATATTTCTTCATCGATTATTTCTATTTCTATTTCTATTTCACCTTCTTTATCTATTGTTTTCGCAATTTCTGCTTCTTCCAAAATCCTTTTCAATTTATAGTAGTCTCCATGCAGATCTCCTATAACCAACATTTTCAGCACCTCTTAATTAATTTATTGTTAGGTCACTAATAATATATGAGAGACTTATTATCCTTGCTTCTTGAAAATAATTAGATATAATTTGAATTCCGATAGGAAAATGTTGAGTATAGTATGGAAAATTTATTGAGGGTAACCCAGCTAAATTAACAGCAACAGTGTATATGTCACTCAGATACATTTGTATTGGATCTGTTAACTTCTCACCTATTTTCCAGGGTAACGTGGGTGAAGTAGGCATAATAACAAAATCAACATGTTTAAATATATTTTGGAAATCCCTTTTTATTATATTTCTTACTTGCAATGCTTTTTTATAATAAGCATCATAGTAACCACTTGACAAACAGAAAGTTCCAGCTAATATTCTCCTTTTAACTTCTAAGCCAAAACCCTCTCCTCTACTCTTTTTCATCATCGTTCGGACATCCTCAGAATCAATATCTCTGTATCCATATCTGACACCATCATATCTTGCCAAATTTGAACTAGCTTCACTTGTGGCTATTATATAGTAAGATGGTATAGAATATTCAAGATAAGGAAACTCTATTTCTTCTATTATTGCACCATTATTTGCAAGTAGATTCATCAAATTATTAATGGAATCTCTAATAATAGTTTCAACAGCAGAGTCTTCAACTATCTTTCTTGGGAATCCTATTTTTAGCCCCCTGATACTATCAAACGAAAGCTTAATATTAAAAGACTCATCAACAAAATCTGGAACGAAATCTTTAGAACTCGTACTATCGTAGGGATCAAAACCTGCTATAACCTGCATTATCAGTGATATATCTTCTATAGATTTAGAAAAGGGTCCAATTTGATCGAGCGATGAAGCATAAGCAACAAGTCCATACCTTGATACTACACCATAAGTGGGTTTAAGACCATATATTCCACAGAAAGCGGCTGGCAATCTAATTGATCCACCAGTATCAGATCCCAAAGACAATGGGACCATATCAGTAGCCACAGCCACTGCACTTCCACCACTTGAACCCCCAGGAACCAACTCAGGATCCAAAGGATTTTTAACTATACCAAAAAAGGAATTCTCATTTGTTGATCCCATTGCAAACTCATCCAAATTAGTTTTACCAACAATAATAGCACCAGCAGAATACAATTTTTCTATAACAGTTGCATTGTAAGGAGATACATAATTACTCAATATTTTTGAAGCACAAGTTGTAGGATAACCCTTAACATTTATATTGTCCTTAATAGCTATTGGGATACCAACCAAAGGAGTAAATTTGCTTTCATCTATCATTTTCTGAGCTCTTTCAACTTGTTCATAAATAAAACTCTTATCAAAAACGCTAATAAAAGCATTATAAAACTTATTTTGCTCCTCTATTTTGGAAAGATATGTATCGACAACATCTTTAACACTTATTTCTTTTTTTATAAATTTTTTAAGTATATCTTTAGCAGTCAATCATAACACCCCCTTAATGTAATAATTTAAAAGATTCCATTTATTAGAATATACAAAAAATGAAATTAACTGGGAAAATGTCCAAGAATCAGACAAATCACCAAGAAGATCTAAATACATCTTATAATATATTTTGTAAAACTCATTATAACTTATTCTTTGAATTTCTGAAACTATCATTTTTTCTAAGTTATCTGCTTGATGATAATCCATTTTTTTTGAAGTTTGAGCAACTATTACTAAACCATATTCATATTTTTGAGGATACATAAAAGCTTCTAGGTTATTTATACTAAAACGATTATATAAAACCTCCTTAAACTTAATATCGTTATTGAGTTTATATTTGATATAATAAGAAACAGCATCACCTGAGAACAAATCTTCATCTATGAAACTTTGGGAAACAATATACAACCAGATTCCATCATCATTAATACTAATATCAAAATTGATCGAAGAAACATAAGATATAAATTTTCTGTAATTTTGATATATTTCATTATCAGTTAATGGTTTTAAAGATATTACAAAGCTATCTTTTTTTTGGGGTAATTCACTATAAAATTTAGCAAAGATGCGAAAATCCAAATTTCTATCCCTATCTATTATAAAAAATGAAATATTGTCCTGTTTTATATCTTTTGTAAAATTTACCATTACATTATAGTCAATGTTACTCACAGTTTTTATGGTTCCCCCTGTCGGATTAGTATAAACTTTAAAAATATTTGGCATAGATAAACTTTTCATTGCCAACTCAGTTATTACAACTCTCTTTTCTATTTCAAGATCCTCAGCATCAAAATTAGGATTGTGAATAGAAAAAAGAAAGGTATTCAATATTCTTTCATAATCACCAACAGCATAAAAAGCAATATAATCATTATGTGTTGTAGCATTATATTGAGTACCTATTAACAATTCTTTTATATCTTTGTTGTTGATTTTATTTCTGAAAAACAAATGTTCCCATAGATGAGTAATACCGTAATATTGAGAAGGTTCATCTTTTGCTCCTTTATTAATTACAAAACCTACTGAAGATAAAGCCAAACCAGAATTCTCAACCACAAAAACTTTACTTTTTCCAACATAGTACTTCTCTACATAAATATCGGTTAACCCAAAACAATTAAGGTAAAAAATGAAAATAAAAAATATAAAAATTAAAAACACAAAAATATGCTTCAATTTAACCATAATTCTAAAATTGCTAATAATATATTGTAATTGTTTTGTGATGCTTAGGTAGTTCTGATTGTTTCGAGAGGTTCCAGAGTATGTTATCAATAAATGCTGGGTAAGACTTAGTTTTATTGGCTATTTCTTCAACAGCTACGACAGTAGCTGCTCGTATTTCAACTTCTTTCCTATCCTTGGAAGGTATCATCTTTCCAGAATTTATTTCATTAAGTAAGTCATCAGTATATGAAATTATACCCCTGTAATGTAAATATTGGGGTAATTTATAATCAGCAAAAGCAGTCAACTTATTTATATTCTTGAAATTCATATATTTAATAAATGTATATTTTTCAACAAACTCTGGTTTATTTTTAGAATAGTACTGATATAGAAGGTATAAATCGTGAGCCAGTATTTGCGCTCTCTTATAGAAACCAACCTCTATTATCTTACCATTGTTCAATTGATAATCTGCAAAATCTCTATAACTTCTGAAAGTTTCAACAATTATGTTTACAAACCTATCAACATCACAATTTGCCTGGATAAGTAGATCGACAATCTTTTGAGGATCATTTTTGTCAGTATAAGATAGTCTATATGGGTCAGTTTCTTCTTCTTTAACTTTCCCCTGTGAATTTTTTTCTCCAATTTTTTTCCAAAATATATTTTTATACATATCAGAAAGTGGTTTTTCAAAAACGTTTTCTCCTAATTCTCTGAGATTTGTAACTCTTTCATCTATTAGTCTCAATTCTCCATGAGCGTAGTGTAAATCCTCATAAGTTGGATATAGCATTCTCATCAGTTCACCTTTGAATATTTTGGACCAGTAATATGGATAAGTAAAAACGTTAGACAATTGAGCTTCTCTTTTTAGACACATAGCTAAAGCATTGTATCCGCTCAATTCTTGATCTTTATATCTCACAGTCCACTTCTCAGATCTATTATCAGCCCAAAAACAAAAATTAATACTATCCAAAACAAAAAAGTACCACACAGATCTTAAAGGATCATCAACATAATGCACCTCTGTATTGAAAATCCTTTGGGTATCCCAACCTTTAATCTCAGTAGCAAACTCTGAAATAAATTTATTTAAAGCATCAAAATTAATCTTAACATACTTAGAATTTTGAACAACCATTCTACAAGACTCTCTTATTTCATCAGTTATACCATCAGTTTTTAATATATTTCTTAACATATTCATTCCTCCTCAATAACATAGATATATGGTTTATTTCTAAATTTTTCATCATAATCAAGGCCATAACCCACAACGAACTCTGGAGGTATTACAAAACCACAAAAATCAACTTTTACTTCCACTAACCTTTTTGAAGGTTTATCCAGTAAAGTACATACAAGAATTTTTTGGGGATTTCTTTCCCTAAAAAGTGAAATTATTTTATTCAATGTTAACCCAGTATCAATGATATCCTCTACAATAAAAACAATCCTATTTGTTATATCAATTGATATATCCTTCAATATTTTTATATTTTGTGTGGAAAATTTTCCTTGATAACTTGAGACTTTAATATATTCCGTTATAACATCATTTTTCAAATTTCTAACCAATTCAGAAAAAAAGAAAATACTTCCAGTAAGAACGCAGACAAAAACAGGTTCTTCCTGAAAATTTTCTTCTCTCAAATATTGGTCTATTTCATTAGCCAAACTGGTTACCTTTTGTTGAATCTCATCTTCAGAAATTAAAATTCTCATCGTGCCATTAAGGAATTAAATTCTTCCTCATTAATTACTTCCTTTTGTAAGAGAGTTTCTGCAACAAGTACAAGTTGTTCTCTATAAGTGTTTATTATATTTTTTACTTCAGTATAACAATCATTAATTATTTTGGCTACTTCTAAATCTATCAATCTCGATGTTCCTTCACTGTATTTCTTTTCTCTAACAAAATCTCTACCTAAGAAAACTTCTCGTGAAGCTTCAAAAGATATTAATCCCAGAGATGACATTCCATATTGAGTTACCATACTTCTTGCTATTTTAGTGGCTCTTTCAAGATCATTTTCTGCACCCGTGGTACATAGGTTAAGAACGATTTCCTCAGCAGCCCTGCCACCCAATAAAACTTTTATCTGAGATAAAAGTTCCTCTTTTTTATAATTGTATCTATCTTTTTCTGGAGCTTGCCAAGTTTGCCCCAAACTTGGCCCACGGGGAACTATTGATATCTTTTTAACGGGATCAGAATACGGAGTATATTTAGCAACAATAGCGTGCCCAGCTTCATGATATGCAGTTATCTTTCTTTCTTCTTCAGACATAACAACACTTTTTCTTGCAGGCCCCATTAAAACTTTTTCTATCGCTTCTTCACAGTCAGCCAATTCTATATGTTGTTTTCCTTTTCTAACAGCTATAAGAGCAGCTTCATTAAGCATATTTTCCAAGTCTGCTCCTGTAAACCCAGGTGTTCTCTTAGCCAACTCCGATAGTTCCAAATTGGGCAACAGTTTTTTATTTTTAGCATGTATTTTCAGGATCTCCTCTCTACCTCTTAAATCTGGTGGTCCAACAAAAATCTGCCTATCAAACCTACCAGGTCTCTGCAAAGCAGGATCAAGTATATCCGGTCTATTTGTTGCAGCCAAAACTATAACACCAGAGTTAACTTCAAACCCATCCATTTCAACTAACAGTTGGTTGAGTGTCTGTTCTCTTTCATCATGTCCTCCACCTAATCCCGCTCCTCTGTGTCTTCCAACAGCATCTATTTCATCTATAAATATTATACAAGGCGCATTTCTTTTAGCTTGTTCAAAAAGATCTCTAACTCTTGCAGCACCAACACCAACAAACATTTCAACAAACTCTGAACCACTGACATAGAAGAATGGGACTCCTGCTTCCCCTGCTATCGCTCTTCCCAGAAGAGTTTTTCCAGTACCAGGAGGACCTATCAAAAGAACACCTTTTGGAATCCTTGCACCAATCTCAATAAATTTCTGTCTATCCTTTAGAAAACCAACTATTTCCTTTAATTCTTCTTTAACTTCATCTATACCAGCAACATCGGAAAATGTAACTTTTGGCATATCCTGACTGAACATTCTCGCTCTACTTTTAGTAAACGAGAAAGCTTGACTGCTACCACTCTGAGCCTGTCTGAAAAAAGCTAACAAAATTAAAATAAATAAAACAAAAGGTATAATATTAAGAATCCAGAACCATATCGTATTATCAGCCGGTGGAATATACCTGAAATTTATTCCCTTATCTTTAAGAGTTTTTATAAGCTCAAAATCTTGAGGATAAAAAGCTTTTATCTTATAATACTTTTTATCCACAGGAGAATATAATTCTAAGGTTATTTCATTATCTTTTATAACAGCCTCTTTTGCATTATTTGCTTCTATTTCTTTCCAAAGTTCATAATAAGTCGTTTCTTTAATATTGAGGGATTTTTCAGTAAGCAGCATGGATAAGTATACAGCAGCAGTTATAAGTAATGCCCAAATAAGTATGGCTTTCATAAGATTTTACTTCCTTAACACCCGATTCTAAACCTCTTAAGATTATAATTTAACATAAAATCTATGATACCCTTCCAATAAGAGGATAGAACAAATAAATATAAAAGTTTTCTAATGTAAAGGATAAGTATTAAAAAATTTTTGTTATGAATTTTAATAGGTAATTTTTAGCTCAGCCAGGGGGGTATAATATGAAGACATCACTTTTAACAAATGTTTTGGCAATGGTTTTAGCAGGAGGAGAAGGAACAAGGTTATTCCCACTCACAAAAGAGAGATGTAAACCTGCAGTACCATTCGGTTCAAGATACAGAATAATAGATTTTGTTCTCAGCAATCTTATAAACAGTGGAATACTCAAAATAAATGTTCTTACTCAGTATAAAGCTCATTCCCTTATAAAACATATTCAAACCAATTGGGAACTGAATTACAAATTCGGTTTCTACGTAAATATAGTTCCCCCACAAATGAGAATAGGTAAAATTTGGTTCAGAGGCACTGCAGATGCCATCTATCAAAATTTAAACCTAATATTTGATGAACAACCAGATTATGTCATAATCCTTTCATCAGATCACATATACACAATGGACATAAAACATATGATAGAGTATCATATTCATAAAGAAGCTGATATAACAGTGGCAACCTTTCCCGTTGATCCATCAGAAGCAAGTAGGTTCGGAATTATGAAAATTGATAAAGACAACAGGATAATAAGTTTCTCCGAAAAACCGAAGGAAATTGAAATAATAGAAGACTATTCAGTAAATGGTAAAGTATTGGCATCAATGGGTAATTATGTATTCAACAGTGATGTGCTGATAAAAATTTTGGAACAAGATGCTCTTAAAGACACGAGTCACGATTTTGGCAAAAACATAATACCAGAAAGTATAAAAAAACACAGAGTTTACAGCTATAGTTTTGAAAAAACCAATATAATAGGTTCAGATAAACCACCATACTGGAGAGATGTAGGAACAATCAAATCCTTTTTTGATTCCAACATGGAGTTACTATCTGATAATCCTCCAATTGATCTTTACAACCCATACTGGCCAATTTACTCAGCCTATACAGCTCTACCAGCAGCAAAAATAATAGGAGAAAATGTTAATATACAAAACTCTATAATATCAGAAGGTTGTATAATAGAAAATAATACGGTTATAAAGAATTCCCTTATTTTTCCCAAATGTCATATAAAAAACAATACCTACATAGAAAACTCAATTATTATGGATGGATGCGTTATTAATCAACATTCAGTTATAATTAAATCAATTCTTGATAAAGGAGTGATAATAGAAGAAGGTATAGAATTAACAGAAAAAAATCACGATAAACTAATGGTAAGTGAAGAAATTATTGTTATACCCAAAGGACAAATCATAAACAAAGACACAATTATACAAGAAAAACCAATATACTTCTGAACAAATACATTTAGATTAAACTGAAGGAGGTTGAAATGAACATCATTTATAAACTAAAAGAAAGTTATAATCTCAGCATATGGCTTGACTACTTAGATAAAGAAATTCTTGAGATTTTACCAAACTGGGTTAAAGAACGAAAAATATACGGTATCACAACCAACCCAACCATCTTCAATAGTGCAATAAACAAATCACCACAACAGTATCTCCAAAATTTTGTTTCTATTAATCCTTTTGATATTATAGAAAATATAATGGTAGAGGATGTCAAAAAAGCTAGTGAAATAATGTTACCAATTTTTGAAGAGACCAACAAGCAAGATGGATTAGTAAGTATAGAAGTTCCTCCATATATAGCATATAACACAGAAAGAACAATAGAAAAAGCAGTTAGTATATGGGAAAAAATAAACATGCCAAATGTTATGATAAAGATCCCAGGAACCAATGAAGGAATAGAAGCAATAAAATGTCTTTATAGCAAAAACATTAACATAAATGTCACTCTTCTCTTTTCAATAGAAAAGTATCATAAAGTTATAAAAGCTTATAAAGAATCAAACACCAGTTCTATTAGTGTTGCATCATTCTTCGTCAGTCGTGTCGATACTATAATAGATGATATTATTGAAAAAATGAAAAAATCAAATATAATAACAGAAAATTACTATAAGCTTATTGGAAAAGTTGCAGTGGCCAACTCATTATTGGCATATAAATTATATAAAAGCAACTTCAATAATGAAAAAAATGTTCAGAGAATACTTTGGGCAAGCACAAGTACAAAAAATCCTTCATACAACCCATTGAAATATATTCTCGAACTACTAACAAAAGATTCAATAAACACAATACCGCTCAATACCTATCAAACACTTATTAATTCAGATATAAATATTAATGAATATGAAATTCTGGTACAAAAAAACATGGAGGAATCAGAAAAAACTATCCAGGAATTAAGAAAAATTGTGAATCTTGACTACATTCTAGAAGAGCTTTTATACAAAGGGGTTTCTTCATTCAGTGATTCTTACAATTCTATTTTATACTCCGTTATAAACAACTCAATGGTTAAAAACGAAAAATTACAAAGTGGTTAAAAATTAAAATCCGCTAACCTGAAGCGGTATATAAAAATCAGGAAAAAAAAGAAAGGAATGATATATGAAAGTATTTATAAATGGTAAACTTTTAAATAAGGAAGAAGCGAAGATTTCAGTATGGGACCATGGATTCCTCTACGGTGACGGTGTATTTGAAGGAATTAGAGTATATAATAACAGTATATTCAAATTGGATGAACATTTAATTAGATTATACGATTCAGCAAGAGTTATAGAATTAAGTATACCATATACTTACGAAGAAATGAAAAATCATCTGATTAACACAGTAAAGATAAACTTAGAGGAAGAAAAAATTGAAAACGCTTATATAAGATTGGTTGTTAGTAGAGGTGAAGGTGACCTAGGATTGGACCCACGTAAATGTAAAAACCCAACTGTTATAATCATTGTTGATAAAATTCAACTTTACCCAAAAGAGTTTTATGAAAAAGGACTGAAATTGATTATATCTTCCTATAGAAGACCCTCAGCAGACATTTTGTCACCAAGGATAAAGTCATTGAATTATCTCAATAACATTTTAGCTAAAATAGAAGCAAATAATGCCAATGCTCAAGAAGCGATAATGCTCAACCAAAACGGATACATAACTGAATGCACAGCAGATAACATATTCATTGTTCATAATGGAAAAGTTAAAACTCCACCTGCCTATGTAGGAATTCTTGAAGGTATAACCCGAGAAAGTGTCTTACAAATGTGTAAAGAATTAAACATAGAATCAGAAGAAGTAATAATAGATGTTAAGGACCTACTAACAGCACAAGAAGTATTCATTACAGGAACAGGTGCAGAAATAGTTCCAATTAAACAAATAAACAATATCGAATTCAATATAGGTAAAACCACACAAAAACTCATTGAATATTTTCCAGAATTTGTTAGAAAGAATTCCACACCAGTTTTTGTAAAAGTATAAAAAACAAATAATATTTTTTCAGTTTCTCTAAAATTTTAAAAAGGGAAATAATTAAATCCATAGAATTTTATAGACTATGAATACAACATCAGGACTACAAGACAATGTATTAGCTGCCGTTGGCTACATAATACCAATAATAGCAATAGTGCTTTACATAGTAGAAAGGGAAAATAACTTTGTAAAATTTCATTCACTGCAGTCCATATTTTTCTCACTCATATTAGTAGTTATTTTCACTATTGCTTCAGGTTTCTTATGTTTTGTACAGTTCATACCAAATGTTGGTGGTATGCTAAGCTGTTTATGTTGGGTTGGATTAGTTCCAGTAATGTTAGGAGCTCTTGTAATAGCAATATTCTTAGCTATTAAAGCTTATAATAGAGAGCATTATAAGCTTCCTTATATTGGAGATCAAGTTGAAAAGATCATTTTCAAATATTAGAAAATCTCTGCTTTTTTGTATTCTAATATTTTTTCTGGTAATAAGAAATGTTTATCCAATTGATCCTATAGAAGAAATAAAGTCACCAATTCTTAATCAGAAATTTGAGGGAAGTTTCAAAGAAGTTAGCATAAAAAATCTTCTTTACTTCATAACCTCACAAATACTTTACAATTTCATAATTGAAGTTGAAGAAGATAAAAAAATATCAATAACTTTCAAAAATACTTCGATAAAAGAAGCAATAAAGTCAATAATTAAATATGCAGAACTTGAAACAGTAAAAATTAATGATGAAACAATACTCATAGTTCCTAAAAATAAAGCCAAATTGTACAAACAGAAACAAAAATTTGTCGTCAAATTGGTATACACACCTGCAGATTATGTTAGAAATATAATCTACTCCAATCAAAAAGATATTGATTTAATCGTTGATAACTTTTCAAATTCCTTAATTATTGAGACATCTGTTGATAAAATAAAACCTGCAGTAG
>JAOABG010000039.1 GCA_026418475.1 bacterium
GATTTGTATACAAAAAATATTGACTAAAATCAGCAAAAATGAATTTTAACAAAAATTTAACCAATTGAGTGGTTTAACCTGTTGTGCCACAATGTGTCGTCGATCTATTTTTGTCAAAATTAGATTATTTTTATTGATAAATTGCAATGTTTTTGACAATTTTACCCAAATTTTTTAGAGGAATTTTTAGATTTTGGGTTAATAAAAATCACCATACTTTAAGTTAATTTTAAATTAATTTTTGGAAATTTTTTAAATGGAAATTTTTTAAATAACTGTTTTGGCCATAGATATAAATAATTAATATTTTACAATCATTTAATTTAAATTAATGAATTAGTAATTTTGTATGGAATTTTGTATAAAATTTATCTAGTTTGAAGGTATACATTTAAAATATGAAAAAATAGAAAATGAAAACTATTTTTTAAAAAACATGAGCAATTATTTAGAGGGAGGTTAATGCAATGATCAAATTTGCTTATTTTGTACTTGGATTTTTTACTGGATTTATAACTTATTTAATTATCAGTTTTACTGTTAATGCAACCGATAATTCTGTATATTGGTTGAAAATTATAGATTCGCGTTTGGAATATATTGAAAAGAGAGCTACCAGAATAGAGGAGAAATTGGATACAATGAACAGAAATTTTGAAAAAGTCAGAGAATATGATAAAATCCGGGTGAAAATTTCTAACTAATAAATCTAAAAATATAATTAAAAATACCAATTTTGGGGGTGTACTTTATGCAGGATTTAATATTACTTTCTCATGGTAGTGGTGGGGAGTCCATGAGAAAACTGATAGAACTGGAGTTTTTAAAACATTTTTCCAATCCTATACTTGAAGAGCTTTTAGATTCCGGTGTTTTTGAGCTTTCTGGAAAGTTAGCTATGACAACTGATTCTTATGTAATTAGTCCAATATTCTTTAAAAATGGTGATATTGGTAAGTTATCGGTTTTTGGAACTGTTAATGATTTATGTGTGGTAGGTGCAAAACCTTTATTTTTGTCATTAGGCTTTATTCTTGAGGAAGGATTTCCGATTAAAGAACTGAAAAAAATACTTAATTCTATATCCACTTCTGCTATCGAATCAAATGTTAAAATTATTACAGGGGACACAAAAGTAGTAGAAAAAAACAAAGGTGACAAAATATTTATTAATACTACTGGTATAGGAGTAATAGAAAAACAGAGAGATTGGAGGAATAGAAAACTTCAAAAAGATGATTTGGTTATACTTAGTGGATCCATAGGAGAACATGGATTATATATAATGTTGGAAAGGTTAGGTGTTGAAACTGACCAGGAAGTACAGTCTGATCTCGCTAATCTTAGTCAGATGATCCTTGGGATGCTTGATTATTTCGATGAAGTTAAATTTATTAGGGATGCTACCAGAGGTGGTGTTGCAACTGTACTCAATGAAATTAGTCATAAATACAATGCTGAAATTGAGGTATATGAAGAGGACATACCTGTTAAAGAATGGGTTAGAAATGCTTCTGAAGTTTTGGGTATAGATCCCCTCTATGCTGCCAATGAGGGTAAGGCAGTAATTGTTGCCAGTCAAAAGCAAGCTCCAAAAATAATTGAATATCTCCGAAGATTTGATATCGCTAAGGATGCAAAAATAATAGGAAAAATTAAAGGATTTGAAAAAGCTAAAACTTATTTGGTTACCAGAATAGGAACCAGAAGGATACTTGAGAGCCTCAAAGGTGATATATTACCCAGAATATGCTAATTAAAAACATGAATTTAATGAAAAATCTTAATGAATCTATATATAACTAGACAAAAATGTTACTGTAAATAAAAAATGATGAAAAAATATACAAATTTAAGATCTAAAATTTAGATTGAAGTTCTATAGATTCGGATTATAAAATTACATATAATGATTATAAAGGAAGGAAAGTGTCAAATGGGAAAAAAATATTTTTGTATGAATAGGAAAATTAAAGATAGTTATTATTCTCCCATTTGGTGAAAGGAAGGATATTTATAAATTAAAGTAATATGCTATCATACTATGATAAATCTATACTAATAGAATTGCTGTTTAATGTTCTTGAAAATAGAGGTGAAGTAACACAAGATGATATAATTTCTATTTCTAGGGAATTGGATAAACATCCCAATGAAGTTTGGGCAATCGCTTCTTTTTACAATGAATTCAGAGATAAAAAGACCTCAAAAACCATTTATGTTTGTTTTGGTACATCTTGTATAGAAAGGGGTTCAAAAGAAATATTCTGTGCTCTTAAAGAATATGGCTTTGATGTTCGTAAATCATATTGTTTTAAAAAGTGTGCTCAATCACCAGTCATCAAAACAAAAGGTAAATATGTTTTGAAGTCAGATATTTCTAAGATAGAGAAAGCTACTAATTTAGACGATCACCTACAAAAAGAAGTGAAAAATGAAACTGTTTCTAATAAACCAAAAATTAAAATAAAGAGATGTATAGCTGGAAATTGTTTACACCATAACATAAATATTGATAAAGATTATTTTGACTTGGAGAATTGTGGATGTTTGGGATTTTGTGGATATGGACCAGTCGGTATAATAAATGAGAAAGTTTACAATATTAATTCTCAATTATTAGAAGATCTTAAGAATTCATCTGATCTACAAAAATATCCAAGTTTTACTTTTGATAGAGATGGCAAAATTATTACAAAATATCATGATTTGATTGACCCACTGGATATAAATACATATCTTAAAGTTGGTGGATTTGAAGCATTAAAAAAAGCAATGAATATGGAAAAGGAAGAGATAATAAGGATTGCAAAAGAAGCTGGTATAAAGGGCAGGGGAGGAGCAGCTTTCCCTCTACATATTAAATTAAAGAGTGTTTCTGATCAACTTGTGTACCCCAAATACGTCGTTGCTAATCTTGAGGAGGGTGAAGTTTCTTCATATTGTAACGTTATTTTAGCAGAGTCTAACCCTTTTATAATAATCGAGGGAATGATAATAGCTGCTTACGTTGTTGGTGCTTCTTATGGTTATATCTTTGTTAACTATAAAGCTGCTGAGGCTATAGAAAGTTTGAAAAATGCGATCCATCAGGCTAAGAGATATGGATTCCTTGGTAAACTGACTCCAGAATTTGAATTTGATATGGAGGTTAGGAAATCTCCAAGCGCTTATATAGCAGGTGAAGAAACTGCTATGCTTGAAGTTATCGAAGGTAAAAAGGCTATGCCAAGGAACAGACCTCCTTTCCCTTTTCAGCAAGGCCTATTTGGAAAACCGACTTTAATAAACAATGTTGAGACCCTGGCAGCTTTGTCCTGTGCAGTATTATATGGCTCTGAAGAGTTTAAAAAATTTGGTACACCAAATTCTCAGGGAACTAAAATGATTTCACTTTCTGGAAATGTCAATAACCCATGTGTTACTGAAATCCCGTACAACATAAAAATTGGAGAAATCATTCAAAAATATGGGATGGGATTTAGAGATACAAATAAAGGTTTCTTAATTGGTGGCCCTTCTGGAGGGGTACTTGACAACAAAGCTATTGAATTGAAATATACTTATGAAGATATACAGGAAACTGGAGCTATGCTTGGCTCAGGTGCCATATTTGCTATACCATCTTTCATGTCTATTCCTGAACTCGTAAAAGATTTAATGGAATTTTTTGCGGATGAGAGTTGTGGACAATGTATTCCCTGTAGAGTGGGAACAGTCAAAATTAAAGAGATACTGCAAAACTTAATAGATGAAGGTAAATTTGATGATAAGATAGAAGAAATATCAAACACTGTGATGTACGGAAGTTTATGTGGCTTGGGACAGGCAGCACCCATTCCTCTTTTAACAGCTCTGAGGAATTTCAAAAACGAGTTTTTACAACTACATAAAACTTAATCAGGCTTTTATTACATTTGGATAACTACCTTTTATTAAATTTCGTGTATCAATTACTAAATTTGAGTTATTTACAATTAATTCAGGATCATATGATGAATGATCGGTTATTATCAATACAGTATCGTAGCTCTGTAAATTTTTTGCTGTTAGTTCTACTGATTTTTGATTAAAGTGATATTTTCTGAATTCTTTCAACTCTGGTATATATGGGTCATTATAATCTACCATGCAGTTGTACTTTTTTAAAAGTATATCAATTATTTTGAGTGCTGGTGATTCCCTTGCATCATCAACATCTTTTTTATAAGCAACTCCTAATACTAAAATTTTGCTTCCAAAAATTGATTTATTATTTCTGTTTAATGCTTCTATTAACTTTTGGATGATGAAATATGGTATTTGAGTATTTATTTCTCCAGCCAATTCTATGAACTTTGTATTGATATCATATTCTTTTGCTTTCCATGTCAAATAAAATGGATCTATGGGTATACAGTGTCCTCCCAATCCTGGACCTGGGTAGAAAGGTTGGAATCCAAAGGGCTTTGTTTTTGCTGCTTCTATAACTTCCCAGATATCTATTCCCATTTTATCAAATACTATTTTCAATTCGTTAACTAGTGCGATATTAACAGATCTGTAAATGTTCTCCAATAATTTTGTAGCTTCTGCTACCTTTGGGGTTGATACCACTATCACTTTTTCTACCACTTGTTCATAAAGAGTTTTTATTATTTTAGTACAATTTGGTGTACATCCACTAACTAGTTTGGGAATATTTGAAAATGAGTAGTCTTTATTTCCTGGGTCTTCCCTTTCTGGAGAGAACCCCAAGAAAAAATCTTTGCCTAATTCTAGTCCAGTTTGTTCCAATATATTTTTTATGTCCTCTTCTGTTGTTCCCGGGTAAGTCGTTGATTCCAATATTATGGTTTGATATTTTTTTAAATTATCCCTTATAGTTTTTGTGGTGTTAAAAACATATGTCATATCTGGGTTTCTGTGTTTGTCAAGTGGAGTTGGAACTGCTATGATTATAAAATCTACATCTTGTAGTTTTGAAAAATCAGTGGTTGCTTTGTAGTAGTCTTTTATGTTTTCCAACTGTTTGGAAGAAATGTGTTTTATGTAACTTTTATTCTGATTAATTTTTTCTATTTTTTTTTGGTCTATGTCGAAACCAATTACTTGGAATTTCTTTTTTGCGAAATTTATTAATATTGGTAAACCAACATATCCAAGACCTATTATTCCAACTTTTGCTTTTCTTGTTTCTATCTTATCTATTATTTTTTGTATTATATTTTTTGTCATTTTTGTGGTCATTTTTATAGGTTCTTTAATTTATCTTTCTTCCCTTTATAAATTGCAAAGTATTTACGTTTTTTTAGATATTAATATGCATGTTGATATTGTGTATTCTCTTTCATGACTTATGCTTAGTTGGATTTCAAAGTTTGTAGTTCCGAGTATTTTCTCTATTTTTTCTGAAATAACTTGATCTAATTCCACACTGGAATCACGGTTTATGGATATTTGGTTAAAATTCAATTTGTATTTTACAGCTTTGGTGATCGATTCTTTGGCACAAAACCTTCCAGCTATGAATTCCAGTTTTCTATTTATATTTTTAATTCTGTTGAGAGTTTGTATTTCTTTATCACTTAGAATTCTTTTTATAAATAAATTATTGTTAATATTTTTTTTTATTCTTTCATTCTTCAATATATCCGTTCCTATTGTTATAACGAGATTTTCTGGATTTCGTAATTCCATACTGATAATAAGATATCTTCTAGTTTATATTTGGGTTGGAATCCGAGTTTATTTTTTATCTTTTCTGCTTGTGCTACTAGTATTGGAACATCGCCTTCTCTCCTATTGTCAATGGTATACTTAAATTTAGGATGAATTTTACTATTGAAAGTTTCTATTGATTTGTTAACAACTTCTAAAACTGAGTATCCCTTGTTTATTCCAATATTGAATATCTCATTTTCTATTTCTTCAGTAAGAAGTTTCTCCATACATAGTAAATGGGATTCCACTAAATCTTCAATATGAATGAAGTCCCTTATACATGTGCCATCAGGTGTAGGAAAATCGTTCCCAAATATTTTGAAAATTTTCCCTTCTATTAGAGATTTTATGAGTAGTGGTATTAAATGTGTTTCTGGATTGTGTTCTTCTCCAAGGTAACCAATTGCTCCAGCAGGATTGAAGTACCTCAAATTTATGAAATTTAACCCCTTTTGTGAATATTTGTGTATTATATCTTCTGATATTTTTTTTGAAAGGGCATATGAAGATTGTGGATTGAGAGGATGATTCTCATCTATGGGAATATATTTTGCTTGACCATATACACTTGCACTTGAAGAAAATATTAAATTATTTATGTTATACTTGTTCATTAGATCCAACAAATTGAGTGTCGAAACAGTGTTATTATATAGATATTTGTGGATTTCCTTCTCTGATTCGGATACTATTGTATAAGCTGCAAAATGGATAACAGCATCTATCCTAAAAGTATTTGTCTTAAGGTGTTCAAATAGTTCCTTAAAATCAGTATAGCTGCACATATCAATTTTATAAAATTCGATATTCTTGGGGTAATTTAATTTTAATTTTTCTAAATTTGATGTTTCTTGCTTATCAATTATTATACATTTGGCATTGTATTTTTGGACCATTTTAAGAGTTGTACAGCTTCCTATATATCCTGCTCCTCCAGTAATAAGGATTTTCATACTTGTGTCGAGGCAACTGCGAAGTTACCTTTCTCCTCCTCTATCCCTGTTAACTTTAGTTTCAAATATTTTGGTGTACCTTGATATTGAGTTTTTACTCTTATAAAATTATGAGTATATCCATATCCATTTTCTTCTAACAATACTTCATAATATTTACCAATTCTTGATTTTATGAATTCTTTGCTCTGTTCTAAACTAATATTCATTAATATTCTTTCATATTCTTTAATTTGATCATAATCTATTTTTATATGCCTCATTTTTTGATAAGCATAGGTATATGGTCTGAATGAGAAAGGAAATATGTGTATCCTGTGAAATTGGGTCTGTTTAACTGCTTTTACAGTCTCTTCAAAATCCTTTTCAGTTTCTGTTGGAAAACCGACAATTATATCTGTTGTTATACCTAAGTCAGGTATGTTTTTATACAGGTACTCAGCTATATTCATGTATTGTTCTATCGTATAGTTTCTTTTCATGAGTTTAAGGATTCTATTGCTTCCACTTTGTAAGGAAAGATGTAAGAATTTACATATTTTATTATTCGTAGCTATTATTTCTGTTAATTCATTATCTATTGTTATTAAGTCCATTGAACTCAGCCTTATTCTTGCATTGTTAGGTATAAGTGGTGTTATAGATTTCAGCAGTTTTGCCAAAGATGTGTTTATATCTAAGCCATACTCTCCTAAGCAGATTCCTGTTAGTGTTATTTCAGCTCCTATCTCAGGATTATTCTTTATAGCTTCTGAAATTGACTGGATTTCCTTTTGTACTTCTTCTATTTTTTTGCTCCTGCTTCTCCCTCTCGTAAATGGTATTATACAGAAAGAGCAAAAGTGATTACAACCATCCTGAACTTTAATGTAATATTTGAATCTGTTTATTTTAATTCCATTATTTTGTTCGGAATAATCTGTTGCTTTTAATTGGTTTTCAATAATTTCTATAACTTTTTCTTTTTGTGTTGATGGTATTATATAAATATTTTCACTTTTTTCTAAATAGTCTGGTGATAGTATTTTTTGTTTTACTTGCTCTATGAGTGACTTGTTGAGTGGAACTATGCAACCAGTGATAAAAAATTTTGAGTCTGGGTTAGATAAGAAAACTTTTCTTATTAGTCTAAATGATTCTTTTTCAGCTTTGTGTGTTACTGCACAAGTGTTAAAAATTATAATATCTGCTTTGCCGTCTTTGGAATTCTCTAAACCCATTTTTGATAGTTTGTCTTCAAAAAATTCTATTTCTGCTTGATTAACTCTACACCCCAGATAATAAGTGCTGAACTTCATATATTTATAATCCTACATTAAAAAATAAAAATCCTTTATGTATTATTATGTTACCTTTTATTGTATTCTAAATTTTACAATTTTTTAGCAATTGAAAGAAATAATTAATTAATTTAATAAAATAATTAAATATATAAAATAATTAAATATTAAGAAAATAAAAAATAAAATGATACTAGAAAATAAAAATTCATTCATATTTAATTTAATTGAAGAAAAAGATTATAATGGGGAGGTGTGGTAATCATGATGATAAATAATAACCTTTATTCAGGGACTGGGAGCAAAAATATTAAAACTAATGTTTTGCAAAAAGTAAATCAAATATTGGAAAAGAAAGGAACGGAGGATTTAAAACAATCGATAGATGATAGTGTAAGTGTGGATATGGATGGAGATGATGAAAGTACTGTTGGGGGTATTATTGGAGCTACAACAACCATAGGTGCTGGAATTGGATTAGTAAAAGAACTTTTTTCTCCAAATATTTCTTTATTGAATGTTATAAAGAGTACATTATGGGGTGGAGCTTGGGGATTTGTCATAGGAGGTTACCTTTTTGCTTTTTTAACAGCTTTATTTGGCTATGAAACTACTTGGTAATTCACTTTTATTACATATTAATGATTATGAAGGAAGGGAAATGTCAAATGAGAAAAAATATTTTTGTATGAATAAAAAAATTAAAAATATTTATTATTTTCCTATTTGGAGAAAGAAAGGATATTTATAAAAATAGAGTATTATAAATAAATTGGATATAGATATTTGGGAAGTTATAAAAACAGCAAAAATAAAACTCTAAGAGTAGATTATTGGGTTGGTTGGAGTATAGAGATTTGTTATGGTTTGATCCGATAAATTCAATCAAAAACAAAACTTAGTTGACCAAATTTCTGTATCTGTTACAATAATTGGATACATAAAATGTTTATTTGAATAAATTTTTACATTTTTTTACATTATATTGGATATATTTTTTTTATTTTTAATTATCATTATTAGTAAATAATTTTACACAGATCTATTTATTATTAATGAAAAAGAGAAGTAAATGAAAATTAAAAAAATCTAAAAAAAAGAAAAATATCTTAATTAGTATTGGTGAGTAACAATCTAAACCTAAGGAGGTAATCAATAATTGATAATAAAGAATAATTTATATACTAGTGAAAATCGACGATTAATATCTAAGAGTGAAATATCTAAGATAGACAAAAGTTTTACAAATGTTAAAGAGGAGTTACTTGAGAATGAGGATAATTATCAAGTTTATGATAAAAATTTTTATGATAATAAACATGAATTAATTATAGGAATTTCAACACTAGGTGTTTCATTTATTGTAGGTACTATAGAATTTATAAAGGAATTGGGTAAATTGGATAAGATTAGATTACATAATTATGCCATATTGGGTGCAATAAGTTGATATTCTGAAAAGTATATCTTAGGGAGGAATTTTGGATTTTTTGTTGGAGTTTTTGTTTCTGGTTTAGTAATGATAATTTCTGCTTTTTTTAGTAATCAGAATAATAATTATTAAAAATTTTGAGAGATATTAGATATATCTTTTTTATCATAAAAAATTTTTATCTTATCTTTTATAAGTTGGGATTGAAAGCTTTTCTTACATAGAAAAATAGAAATCCTCTGTGTGTTGATAATATAACAATTTTTACATTTTTTTACATAAAATTGAAAACCATTTTTAATAATTTAAATAATTATATTTGAAAATATATTTAAAGTTTAATAGTAAAAAAAAGGGAGGTTAATAAAAATGTTGGTAAAAGATAATCTTTATTCAAATGGAGTAGTTAAAAAGGATTCTATTGCAGGTATGTTAGGAAATAAACAAAAAATAGAGGATAAAATAACAGGGGTAAATAAAAATTTTACAGAAGAAAGTATAAAAGGATCATCATGTGGATGTGGTTCTGGAATAGTTTTGAAGCAAGTTTAGAGGATAGTATATTCATTTCAGGAGTTTCAGCTGGTTTGGGAGCATATGTAGGGGCAGGAGTAGGATTGGCAAAAGGAGTTTCGTTTTCGCCAAATGTTTCTTTAAAAAATGTTATGAAAAGCATGTTAAAAAATGGATTAGAGGGCAGGAGTTTGGGGACCTTGGTATAGGACTTACTGGTTATATTTTATTAGCAACTTTTTATAATTTATTGAAAGAAGAAGCATAGGAAAGCTAAAAAATAATACATAATAAAAAGAAGGATTAATTGAAAAAAAATTATAAAAAATCAAAGAGATTAATTTTTTATAATTTTATCTAAAAGTTTACTTCTACATTAATTTAGAAAGTAAAAAGATAAAAGGATATTTTTATAAAAGAAAGAATTATTATAAAATAAGGAAGGGGGGCCGCTAGCTCAGTGGAAGAGCACTTGCCTTTTAAGCAAGGGGTCCTAGGTTCGATTCCTTGGCGGCCCACTTTGGAACTATCCTACCAAAGGTTTTAGCCTCCGCTTCCCTCCTCTTTGTTTCTTTTCTTTTTCTTCACCCCCTCTTTTTTATTTTTTTTCTTTCTCTGAAAAATAGCCCAATTTTTAATTATCAAATTGTTCTTAATAACTACAACTTTTTTTTGTATATAATTAACAGTTTATTTGTTTCCGTTTTCGGTGCTTCTATAAGTGTCATTGTGTGTTTATTATCTGCTTACTTCTTCTATAAATCCAAATCTATATTTTCAAAGTTTCTGTTGACTGTTATAATTGTTTCTTTTCTTTTCCCACAGGAATCGAAAGTGATATTTAATTTTGTGGTAATAAAACAGTTTGCTTTGATGGATAGCCTATGGGCAGTATTTTTACCTTTTATCTCTAATTTGTTTACTCTTTTACTATTTATTCAGGCTTTTAAGTTCTATTCTTCGGAAATAGATGATTACACTGAGCTTGAGGGGTTTAACATTTTTCAAAAGATTTTTTTTGTTCAGATACCTATATTGAAAAATTACTGTTTAACAGCGTTTTTTACAAATTTTTTGAATTTGTGGAATGATTTTCTGTGGCCACTGATAGTTCTACAGACCGATAAGAAGTATACTGTTCAGGTTGGAATCAATTACATTTCAAAATCTTTAATATTTGAACCCACATATTTTGCTGCTGCTATTACCATATCTATAATTGTTCCAATTACAATTTTTGTCCTTTTCCAGAAATATTTTAATTAGCTGAAGGGTATTTGATTGGTTATTATAAAATAAAATATTAGGATGGATAAAGCTTATGAATTATATAATCAACTGTTGGCAAAGTTGAAATCGTACGGTTCAAATTGTTCTTTGGTTGATAAAGCTTTTGATTTTGCCAATAATTGTCATAAGGGACAAAAAAGGGTCTCTGGGGAACCCTATATAATTCATCCCATCGAGGTTGCCCTTATTCTTTCTGAATACTATATGGATGAAGTTACTATTTCTTCAGCTTTATTACATGATGTTGTTGAGGACACATCTGTAAAAGTGGAAGATATATACAGAGAATTTGGGTCAGAAGTTGGATTTATAGTTGAGAGTTTGACTAAACTTCAAAAAATAACACCATTTATAGATATTGGTTTGTCAAGCAGCAAAAATAGGGAAATAACCCTTCTAAACCTTAAGAGGCTTTTTGTAAGCACTTCAAAGGATATAAGAGTAATAATAATAAAACTTGCTGATAGGCTTCATAATTTGAGAACTATTGGTTACCTCAATCCCGATAAGCAAAAAAGAATAGCTCTTGAAACTCTTGAATTCTATGTTCCCATAGCCCAAAAGCTGGGAATTTGGAAAATTAAATCAGAAATGGAAGACCTTTCTTTTATGATCTATGATATACATACTTACAACATGATAAAATCTTATATAGAAGAGACTAAAAAAAAGATAGAACAAAATTATCAGGAGATTATAAAAATACTTAAGAATAAACTTGACGAGGAAAATATAGAATCTACGATACAAAGCCGGATAAAAACTGTGTATAGTATATACAACAAAATGACTAAAAGAGGAGTTCCTCTAAATGAGATAATGGATATTGGTGCTATAAGGGTTATTGTTAATACTGTTAATGAGTGTTATCTCGTACTTGGTATGATTCATAATTTGTGGATACCTATCCAAGATAGGATAAAAGATTATATTGCTAAACCAAAACCAAATGGTTATCAGTCTCTTCATACTGTGGTATACAATGAATATCCTGTGGAGTTTCAGATAAGAACTTGGAATATGCACTATGCCTCTGAATTCGGTGTTGCTTCACACTGGAAATATAAAGGGATATCCTCATGGGGAGAAATAGAGAAAATAGTAAACAACTGGAAAAGAGAGTTGCAAGGCATAGAAAATATTAAACCTGAAAATATTCAGGAAGAAGTGTTATCTGAAAACATATACGTTTTAACTCCCAAAGGTGATTGTATTGATTTACCAATTGAATCAACACCTATAGATTTTGCTTACAAGATACATACTGAAATAGGTAACAGATGTTCAGCCTGCAAGGTTAATGGAAGGATAGTTCCCATAGATTATAAACTGAAGAATGGGGATATTGTAGAAATTATGGTTTCCAAAAATGCGTCACCAACTCTTGAATGGCTGAAAATTGCTAAAACAAGCTATGCCAGAACCAGAATTAAGCAATTCTTAAAAAATAGGAATAAAAGAGAGAATATTCAAAAAGCTCAGGACTTATTTACCAATATCATAAAAACTCTTAAAGAAAATAAAATAAATAGGGATAGTGTAGATGTTAACAGTTTAATAATGGAGATTTTTGAAAAGTACTATAAAAATGCTTACAAAGAAGTAGAAGATTTTATACTGGCAATAGGAGCAGGTGATGTAAAATCTGAATCTATTGAATCAAAAGTTAAACAGATACTGTATGAACAGAAAGTCAGTAAAATAGATAATATTGTACAACAAGAAAACAACAGTATAGTATTAGGAGGAGGGATACTTTATAGGTTTGCAAAATGTTGCAAACCTGTTTTCCCACAACCAATAGTTGGATATATCACCAGAGGTAACGGTATATCTGTTCATACCCAAAATTGTGAAAATATAAAAAATTTAGATGGGCAGATTATAGGTTTAAAATGGGAAGATATTAAAGATAAAAAACCTCTTTCTTTACAGATTTTGGCTTCTGATAAAAAAGGCCTTTTGCAGGAAATATTGAAAATAATTTCATTGAATGCTGTTAATATAACAAATATGGAAGCAAACGTATCCAATGGAAAAGCCGAAATAAATATAGTTCTTGATATACCAAAAAATATGGATGTTGAGAGATTGAAAATAAATCTCCTAAAAAAAGTTCCAAATATAATTGATATAAAACACTAAAAATTTTAAAAAAATTTAAGGAAGTTATTTTTGTTTGGAGTGAGAATTATTATATGAAAATGGTGGTAACAAAAGAAAGAAAAAAAGGCAAAGTGTACAACTATATTGCTTACGATGAGAGTGGTACCAGATATGCTGGTTTAATTGAAGCTTCTTCTGAAAAAGAGGCGGAACGTATTCTAAAAGGTGGCGGATATAGAAACATAAGAATAAAAGAACTCAGTAAATG
>JAOABG010000003.1 GCA_026418475.1 bacterium
AGATGTGTATAAGAGACAGCTATAGGATTGTTCTAAAATTTCTTTAGCCTTTATCTGAGCCTCTTCTATGGCCTTTTTAATGATCATTTCTGCTTGTTTTTGAGCTTCTGTTAAAACTGCTCCCTTCATGTTTTCTATTTCCTGAATTCTTAAGTTCTGTTCATTTATCTTTTGCTCAAGTTCCTCATTTAACTTCCTATATTTATTTTTCTCCTCCTCAAGTTCAAATTCTATAGAAGATTTACCAACTATACTAACATCCTTAATCTCTTCAATAATTTCATTAACTGGTAAGGAAACATCCTCTCTTTTTATTATTTTTTTGTTCAATTTTTCTTGATTTAACGAAATAGATACAATCTCCTTACCTAAAAAATCATGCTTAATAATATTACCCAAGATCTTTGAGGAAGTATAAGAATTATCTTTTTTCTCTTCAGAAAAATCCCTGTTATCAGATAAATTCTTTTTAATAATTCCCATAAACCTCTATTTTTTATTTTATAAAAATATAATATAAACTCCTACCAAACACAATTTATATTTTATTTATTTAAAAAATTACTTTAAATTACTACCTTAAAGTAATCTCCCAAAGGGATAAACCTAATTTTGTCTATTTTTACTAAATTCTTAAAATAATCGACAAAATCTTTGTGAAATACGGCTATCTTCTTATCTTTTAACCTGTAAAAAGCGAAATACTTCTGCTTCAATTTTATAATGTCGTGAATAATAAAAATATCCTCTTCTTCTTCAACTTCAAATTCCAAAGGTTTGTTTTCAAAATTAAGTCCATCAACATATTTCCTGTAAAATTTGATTTTCAAATCCCTGTTTTTCTTAGCCAATTCTTTGTTTTCATTCATTAACTTACCAACATAATTTATCAGATTATTTTCCTCTTGTTTAGTAATAGTTTTCAATTGTGAATTCCTTTGTTCCAAAATTCTGGAAAATTCCAAGACTTTTAATGAGGTTATTGCTTCCAACCTCTTAACTCCCATCTGTACAGAACCAGAACTAACTATTTTAAATATTCCAATAACAGAGGTATTTTTAACATGAGTTCCACCACAAAGCTCATAAGAAAATCCTCCAATCCTAACAGTCCTTACCAAATCAGGATATTTTTCTGCAAAAAGAGCAACAGCACCCTCATCCAAAGCAACTCTTAGAGGTTTGTAAGAAACCTCAACATCAAATCCCTCCAATATTTTCTCATTTACCAAATCCTCTATATTCTTAACATCTAAATCCGAAAGATTATCAAAATGAGTAAAGTCAAACCTCAATTTATCGTGATCAACTAAAGATCCAGCCTGGTAAACATGATGTCCCAAAATTTTTCTCAATGCGGAATGCAAAAGATGCGTAGCCGTATGATTTATAGCAGTCAATTTTCTCCTATTTTTATCCACTGATAAATAAACATCATTTCCCAATCTGATAAAACCATTAACAATTCTACCTATGTGAAAAACAAAACCCTCTACATGTTTTTGGGTATCATCAACAATAAAAGTAAAATTTTCATTGAATATTTTCCCTTTATCACCAACTTGCCCTCCCGATTCAGGATAGAATGGAGTCTCCTGAACTATAAGTATAACCTCATCATTACCTTCATAATAATCCAAAGAATTAAGCTTCCCATCTTCTCTTTTCAATATACCAATTACTTTGGATTGGTAATCCAGATAATCATAACCCACAAAAGAAGTTGAGTACTTTTCCTTTATTGAAAATATTTTTATATCGACAGTTTTCTGACGTGACCTTTGCTTCTGAACCTCGAGTTCCTCATAAAACTCATTCAAATCAATAATAAAGTTCTGACTTTTAGATATTTCCAAAGTCAGTTCTATTGGAAACCCCAAAGTATCATATAAAAAGAAAGCATCTTTACCTGTAAGTTTTTTGAGATCAACTTTTGATAAATAATCCATACCTTTGGACAAATTCTTGGAAAATCCATTTTCCTCACTTTCTAACATCCGTTTTATATACTCTTTTCTGGAAGATATTTCAGGATAAACATCCCGATATATATACTCGACAATATTAGGTACTGTATTTAGATATGACACTTTTATTCCCAAAAGTCTGGAATAAAGCAGCGCTCTCCTGACAATTTTCCTGAGAACATACCCTCTCCCCTCATTAGAAGGAACAACACCATCTGCAAGTAAAAAAACCGAACCCCTTACATGATCAGCCACTATTCTTTTATAAATTTCTCTATTTTCCAGATATTTCTCATGATTGTATTTCATCTTTAACTCTTTATAAACTTCATCTACATCTTTATAGACCAATTCTTCCAATCTTGATATAATTGGTAAAAACAAATCTGTTTGATATTGATTTGGTTTTTCTTGGAGAATTTTGGTAAGTCTTTCTAATCCCATTCCCGTGTCTATGCTTTTTTGTGGAAGAGGAGAAAAACTTCCATCAGCTTCCTTGAAATACTGAGTAAAAACTATATTCCATATTTCTATGAATCTTTCATTTTTTTCACATTCCTTACATTCATAACCAGGTTTACATGAAGGATTTGGACAGTTAAAATTTTCATAGAATATTTCACTTGATGGTCCACAGGGGCCAGTTGGTCCCGCAGGCCCCCAAAAATTGTCTTCCAACCTAACTATTTTCTCTCTTTTTACTCCTAGACTCAGCCAAACTTCTTCCGCTTCATCATCATTGGGATGACAACTGAAGTATAACTTTGAATGATCTATTTTGTAGACTTCTGTAAGAAGTTCATAGGCCCACTCAATAGATTCCCTTTTAAAATAGTCTCCAAAAGAGAAATTTCCAAGCATCTCAAAAAAAGTATGATGTCTCAAAGTCAAACCAACATTATCTATATCATCCATTCTGAAACATTTTTGGCAAGTACTAACTCTTTTGTACTTTGGTTCAATTTTACCGGCAAATTCTGCTTTGAATGGAACCATACCAGCAGCGACAAATAAAAGAGAAGGGTCATTTTCTGGAATCAAACTGAAACTGTTAAGTACAACATGTCCCTTTTTCTCAAAGAAATTTAAGAAAGTGGTTCTTATTTGATTGTGGCTTAAAACTTGCTTCTGGTTCAACATTTTGAAAACCTCCACTTGTTTTTAGCTTTCCATTTTAAGGAATTCTTGAGTGTAAAGTTTTTTACCTCTATAGAAAATTGATATAGATATTAAAACATAAATTTAAAAAATCTGTTCGTAGTTGTAATATACTACTATAATATATATTTATATAAAAGATAGTAGTAGTATAATTATCCACATTTGTGGAAAACTTTCATAATTTAAGTATTTGCAGGCTTTTACGATTTTGGGGGTATGTGGAAAAAGTGTGGAAAAAATGGGAAATGGGGTGGAAAAAAAAAGTTCTTTAAAAAAGTTTTCCACATGTTTTCCACATATTTGGGATATTTTTCCACATTTTAGGAAAAGTTTTCCACAAAAATACGATATTTTTTCCACATGTGGAAAAAAATGTTAAAAATGTGGAAAAATGGGGGAAACGATGTGGAAAAATTTTTGGGGTATGTGGAAAACTATGTGGAAAAAATGTGGAAAAAGTCGAAAAAACGGTGGAAAAATGCCGATTTTAAATTATTACAAAAATGTAAATTAAATTAAAAATTTTTTAACAATTATTACAGAGTTATTACAAATATTACAGAAAAGTAAAAAATATTAAAAAATTTTTTGAATCCAAAAAACTAGTATTACCAACATAAAAAACATACAAATTTTGTAAAATATTTGTTAACTAAATGAAATTTTTGTTAAAAATAAAAAATTTAACAATTTTTGTTAAAAAAATATTATAAAATTATTAAAATTATTACAAAATTATTACAAATATTACAAAAAAATGAACATATAAAATTTTTTACAAATTTAACATATTTTTTACAAATTTTACTTTGTTTTTACAAATTTAACATGAAAATTTTGTTAAAAATATGTTAAGTTATTGTTAAAAATGTTAAAAAAAATGATACAATTGTTACAAAATTATGTTGAATGTTAAAATTTTAGTGTAGCTTTTATTCTTACTCTACCAATAAATAAAAGATACAAAATTGTTAAATTTTTATGAAAAAAGTGTTACAATTGTTAAAATTTGTGCTACTTTGTTAAAAAATTATGACAAATATTACAAAAATATTGAAAAATTATTACAAATCTTACAAAATTATTAACGAAATATTAATAAAATGTTAAAAAATTATTAAAATTTTGTTAAAAGTTGTAAGAAAATTACAATTTAAAAAATGACTAAATTTTACTAAATTTTTATATTTTCTATTTGCCTCTTGAATATGAAAAGGCTTAAAAATATCGCAATAAACGAAAGTATAAATGAAGCAGCTATAGCCGTGGGAAGATCAAAACTATGAAAAGCACGAGAATAAATATACATCATCAGGGTATACGTTGAAGTTCCTGGCCCCCCTTCAGTAACAATAAAAATCTCAGCAAAAACTTTTAATGCCGCTAACATGGATAAAAAAGAAGCAAAATAGAAAGTACCTTTCAATAATGGTAAATAAATATACCACATTCTCTGAAAAAAACTCATCCCATCCATAACAGAATTCTCTATTATCTCCTTTGATATTGAATACAAAGAAGATAAATAAATAACCACATAGTATCCTAAACCTTTCCAAAAAGTCAACATAAACGCCACTAACATTGAATAATAGTAATTCGATAAAAATGGAATTTTCAATCCAAATATTTTTAATAAAAAGTCATTTACTGTTCCTTCATCATTGAACATTATTTTGAATACAAAGCCAATACTTGCTATAGGAACAACTACAGGTAAATACAAGATAATCCTAAAGAATGATGCCCACCTATTTGATAAACTGTAAATAGTAAATGCTAAAAAAAAAGAGAACAATTGAAGTGGTATGACTATTAAACAGTATACAAATGAATTTTTCAATGAAATCCAAAATAATGGATCATTGAATACAAATGAAAAACTTTCAGCTATCCCCACATTTTTGTAAACATATACAATACCCGAAATTATAGATAATACATTAAATACCAACCAAAAAATAATGAATGGAAAAATTAGATAAAAAAATCTCATTCTCTGTTAAAAACTCTCATGTTTTCTCTTAACAATTCTATGTTGTTAATAATACAATTTAGAACTGTTCTTTGAATTATTTTAACATCAACTTTCAAAGATTTGGGTAGTTTCAACTTTGTAGTTAAAAATAATAGTAATAATGAAAAATTTATACCATATAAAATTGGATAATTTATAATTTTTTTTAAATATTTCTTTTTTTCTCGTTTTTTTGTCAAATAGATCTTATAAAGTTCACTATCCAATTCAGAAAGTATTGAAAATATCCTAACTAAATTATTTAATATTTTGATATGTGCTTCGTATTTTGGGGATCTTGGAGATTTACAGATGTTTAGTAATGTCAATGCTGACTGTCTACAAATTAGGTTTATTAATTTCCCACCATACATTAGTTCTGTGTTTTTTGCATGTTATGGTAAAGTAGGTAATCTAAAATGAGTTTGTCTAAATCTCCATTCAAAACTTCATCAACTTTGTAAATTTCAGTATTCGTCCGTAAATCTTTTATTAGTTTGTATGGATGTAATACATAGCTTCTTATTTGGTTTCCCCAAGCGGCCTGCTGTTTGGTTTTGAAACTGTCTACTTTTTGATTAATCCTATGTTTTTCCAAGTCATAGATTTTGCTTTTGAGTATTTTCATTGCTGTTTCTTTGTTTTGGTGTTGACTACGTTCATTTGAACAGGTTACCACTATTCCTGTTGGGATATGTGTTATTCTGACTGCTGATTCATTTTTATTTACGTGTTGTCCTCCTGCTCCACCAGCTTTGAACGTTTCTATTTTCAAATCTTCTGGCTTGATCTCAACGTTAATGTTCTCATCTATTTTGGGAATAACTTCCACTAAAGCGAATGATGTGTGCCTTTTATTTTGTGCATTAAATGGAGAAGTTCTCACTAATCTGTGAACCCCTTTTTCTGATTTTAGGTATCCATAAGATGATTTGATTATTATTTCGCAGGATTTGATACCTGCTTCTTGACCATGTGTTATATCAGTTATGAAGTAGTTTAATTCATTTTTCTCTGCCCATTGTATATACATTCTCATTAGCATTTGAGCCCAATCTTGTGCGTCTGTTCCTCCAGCACCTGAGGTTATTGTTAATATTGCATCATAATCATCATATTCTTCACTTAGAAGCAAGTCTATCGATAATTTTTCAAAATCTTGGATTATCTGTTTATATATGTTTTTTATATCCTCTAAGTCTTGGCTTTCATTACCGTAAGTTTTATATATATCTTCAAACTCATCAACTTCTTTATAGAGGTTGTTATATTTTGATAATAATTCTGTTAACTTTTTCTTTTCTTTTATTTTTCTGAAATCTGGATTTAACTCGTTTGATAACTCTTTATCTATTTTCTCTGCTTTTAATAGTAGGTCGTCTATCAATGGCTTATACTCCATTAATTTATTCTTTATGTTTTTTATTTCTTTCAGATCTATTGTTACCATACTCCCGTGTTTTGGTAAGTGTATATTTTATTGTTTCTTATGTCAATGTTAATTTTATATGATTTGTTGATTTTCTCCTCTTTTTTTAGATTTTTTATTATTGTATCGTAACCTTCTATTTGCATTTTTTTCAGATTGATAATCGGATTTTTTTGTATATCTATGATAAATTCATTTGTATATATTTCCAAGGATTTTTCTGGCTTTACAATTAAGGTATTCAAATCTAAATACCCTTCTTCTATTTGAGTATACCCTTCTTTGAATACTATTTTCATTTCTTTAAATAATATCTGGTTGTTTTTGTATATACCTTGTTTTATTGAAAAGTATGTTTCTTCATTGATGTAATATTCAAGATTTTTAAATGAAAGTGAGTCTGGTTTGGTATTAATCTTTTTATTACAACCCCAAAAACTTATTGTTATTATGAGTAATATTAGGCTAAGATTCAACAATTTCTCCATTTATTATCTTTATTCTTATTTTTCGTTTTTTCCCTTTATTTTTTATTCTATATTCTATCAATTTTAGGAGATTTAATGTTGGTTGTGGTAGGTTTTTGCCATATATGTCAATGATTTCTTTTTTTAGGATTTGAAGTTCTTGTAAATTTTTGGTTGTTAGTAGTTGCCTGTATAATTTATTTTTTATTGGGCTGTCAGGGAGGAAAGTGGGTGCATCACACTCTATCTCTGGTAAATCTTCTTCTTGATTCAAATATTGATTGATCATTTTTAAGAATTGGATTAGTCCTATCTGTTCAACGTTTCCAGATTGTTTTTTGGATAGTATCGATCCAGGACCTCTTATATCCATATCTTTTTGTGCTATGTCTATATTGGAAAGATTATCATTTTCAAAGATGGATATCCTTTCAAATGTTGGTGTGTTGACAAAATTTTCTTGAATTAAGATATAACAGTAAGGTTTTTTGCTACCTCTTCCTACCCTTCCTCTGAGTTGATATAGTTGTGATATACCTAACATTTGGCTGTTATCTATTATTATCACATCAAATTCGGGAGTGTCTACACCGGATTGAACTATTGTGGTGGAAAGTATTATGTCAAATTTACCTTCTATGAAATCCATAAATGTTTTTTGAATAGTTTTCGAATTTAGCTTTGCATGAATGATTGAGCTTTTTGCAATATTTCTGAAATAATACCATTTTTCATAAAGCTCGTCTATGTTATTGTTAACATATATTATCTTCAGTGAGTAATTTAGAGATTTTCTTATTAATTTTTCTAATAGTAACAGTTTATGGGGGTTATCAGTAAATGTTAGAATAAATGTTTTTGGGGGTTTATATGTTGGTGGTGGAGTGTTAATAACTGAGATATCCAATATTCCAGCTTTTGCCATGAAATAGGTTCTTGGTATTGGTGTAGCTGAAGAGTATAAAAAATGAGCTTTTTTGAACATTCCTTTTAGAGTTTCTTTGAAAATTGTTCCCATTAAATGCTCCTCATCTATCACAACTAATCCTATGTTATCACCACCGGTATTATATTTTGTTATATCAAATGGAGTGGATATTAACAAGTCTGTATTATTCTGGTACAGATCATTCAAACTTGCTGTTTTGTATAGAGAGGTGTTTATACCTATTCTAAAATCTTTTAATCTTTTTGTCATGTTCATATAATGCTGGTAAGCTAATATTGTTGTTGGAACAAATAATATGGATTTGTAGTTATTTGACAAGCTTCTTACAATTGCTCTTATTATTACTTCCGTTTTACCGTAACCGGTGTCTGCAAGAATTAATCTGTTTGATGGGAAAGGTTTTTCTAAATCGGCTAGAACCTCATTTATTACTTTTTCTTGATCTTCTGTTAATATGTAATCAAATGTTTCTTCAATGTATTTATCGTATTCGTTGGGTATCAATTTATGTGCTGGTGTTGAGTATCTTTCCGCATTGATTTGTATTATTTTTTGTCCAATGGTTTTAATATCCTCATATACTTTTTCAAGTTTTTTTTGCCATGATTTAAAAGAGGGTATTGAGAGTATCTTCTCTTTAATTTTTTCTGTTACCTTTTCTGAAGATAAATATTTATGTAGATTTACACTTTCTACAGAGAAGTGGATTTTTCTATTTTTTTTGAATTGTATTGTTACGAATTCTTTTTCTGGATAATGTGAGATCTTCAATTTTTGGATTCCCAAATATATTCCTATTCCGTATCCTTCAACTACTACTAAATCTCCCTCTCTAAATTCTTTTATTGAATCAACCACATTGGTATTATGAATAATCGGTTCTTCTTTTAGATCTCTCATGGTGATAAATATTTGGCGATTTTCGTGATCAACAAATCCAAATATTGAATCTACTTCAAGAATTTCGTAATTCGCAATATTGAATTCATCTATGCTCATTCTCTTTTTTTTACAGTATTCTATTATAAAATTGGTAAATTCTTCAAATGTTTCTTGATTGGAAAAGGTTATTCTATAGTCTCTATGATCTCTTATTAGTTTTGTTATTTCGTATTTTGTATTAATTTTTTTGAGGCTTTTTCTCGGAACTATATTTAATACGTTCCAATCCACGTCTATATATAGGTTTTCTAGTTCTTTTTGTATTAGATTTTCTGCTATTTCCTTCTCTTCTAAGCTTAAGAAGAGAATTTTGAGATGACTTGTTAAATTTTTATCGTTTGGATTATTATTCCCATAAATTTTGGTGGAATTTATTTTTTTTATGCTCAATAGTGTTTGTGGATCAAAAGTTCTTATGGATTCTATTTTGCCATCTTCTATTTCTACCCTTACTGGTGTATTACAATTAATATCTACTATATTTCCTCTTATTTGATAAGAGTTTTTTTCTATTATGTCATTTGATTGTTTGTACCCCATTTTATTTAGAATCTCTATTAATGTTTCTTGACTAATATTTTGGTTTGTTCTTAGTTTAAGGGTATCAGTTTTGAGGATTTCCTTTATTACGTAATTTATATTTTTGTAGTTACAGATCGGTATATCTGCTTTGTTGAGTATTTCAAACTCTTCTGGATTGAGTTTTTCTTCAATAACAAAAATTACGTTATCATACGATGATAAATCAGTGGGTATATTATTGATATTTTCTTTGAGAACAAGGTTATAAAACATTCGGTTATCATTTTCCTGAAATACCTTTTACTAAGTATTCTTCTAAGAAAGAGACGATGATAATCAAGGGGAATATTGAAATGAATACTCCTGCCATGATCATTCCCCAAGGTATCTCAAATATATCAGAACCACTTATCAGAGTTACCCCGACTGTCAAAGTCCTTTTTACACTTTCATTTGTCAGGGTTAAAGCAAATATGAATTCATTCCAAAAACCTATGAATTGAAGAATCCAAACACTTATAAACGCTTGTTTTATCATTGGTAAGACTATTAAAAACATTATTTGTAAATTGTTCATTCCTTCTACTATTCCTGCTTCTTCATAATCTTTTTTCAGATTACTTATAAACCTACTTAACAATATAAAAGAGAAAACGAAACCTAAAGAAGTGTAAACAATTATCAGTCCGACTAGTGTGTTGTAAACACCCATCTTTACAATTATTTCAAATATTGGAACTATTATTAAAACTCCTAGTACTAAAAAAGTGTTGAGTAGCAAAAAAATGTTCTCTAAAATATTTGAGAATGGTAACTTCTTTCTAACGACCGAGTATGCCAATATAAATCCCAGAAAAGTGGTTATCGTTGCAGATATTGAAGAAACCACAACACTGTTATAAACATAATGTAAAATGTTAGGATCGCTCAAAATGTAAAGATAATTACCCAGTGTCCATTCAGAAAATTTACCCTGAGATATTGACTTATTCGGCAAAAGGGAGTATATAAATGTTATCAATATTGGAAACAAGCTATATAAAACAACAATTAATATTAGAATGTTATTAAGAATTCTCTGAACCATCCTATTTTCTAAAAATTTTATTCTTTCATTTTTACCTTTAACCTTTTTACAGAATAAATAGATTTATACAGGTTTGTTTAAGTTATTATCAAATAGATATTTTAATGGAAAATACGTTTGGTAAATTTTTTTCGCTCTTTCTTTTATTTTTGAGGAACATTTTAAGAGGAGTTTTTATGTTTTTCATATTTGTTTTTATTGTTTTTATGGATGTTTTTAATAGTAAATCTTTTGATTATTTTTACGAATACTTTGAAAGTAAAAAGGAAAGTGACAAACCAAAAATAATAGCCCTATATTTTTCTATTCCTACTTTTGAAAAATTGCAAAGAAGGTACATAAAAGAGTTTTACTTTTTGGAAAAGTTTTTTCATATGAATAAAGTAAGATACTTGATACTAACAGATAGGAATATTAATTTATTAGAAAAGGATATTGATCTATTAGTTGTTAGTGATGCCAGATTTGTTCCCATAAGTACCCTCTTGAAGTTCCAAGAGTATTCAAAAAACGGTAAAATAATATTCACTTATCAGAGTTTAATGTTCAATCAATTTGGTATGAAATACTCTCAGGAAATACTCAAAGATTTTGGTTTGTATGATATAGTTTTTGTCAATAGAAAATATGAAAATTTTAGCTTCAGACATTTTACTAAGATTAAAATATCAAGGGGATATGGTGTTGAATATTATGCCAATGAGAATAATGTATTGGCCTGGAGTTCAAATAAAACTCCCTTTATTTTAAATTATAACAATTATTACTTTATAGCTGAGAATACTTTTTGTATTGAAAATCTGTCTAATCCCTATATTTTTGATTTCAATGTGTATTTTCTGAATTATGTTCTACCAGATTTGATTAGCGATCAGAATACTAAAGATAAGATAAAAAACAATGTTAGCAATATTGAAATTATATTTCCTATTGAATATATTTTAAATAATAATAAAACAAAGAGGTATTTCTATTATTCTAAAAAAATGAAACTAATTTTGGATGAGATTGATAGTCTACAAAAATTATCTAATTCGCAAAATTTTTCAACTCTAATTAGGGTAGGAGTTAATAAAATTAGACCTCAAGAATTTACCACAACCAAATTTGTGAATTATTTGGGTAAAAACTTTTACCTGCTTGTTAAAAAAGATTCTCAAGGAGGAATAGCTGAATACTATAGCTACAAGTTAAAAAGTGTAGTTTCTTACAATCCTTTTATCATAAGTGTTTACTTAGAGGATTATATATCTTCTGTGGTTTTGAGTGAGATGCCAGATTTTTTTGAGTTGGAAGCTCTCAAAGCTCAAGCTGTTGCAGCAAGAACTTACGCTATTAAAAATAGGAATAGACACCAGAATTATGATCTGTGTGATAAACCTCATTGTCAAAATTTTGAAGGAGAAAAACAGGAAACATTTAAAAGCTATATATCAACTTTTTCTACATTTGGAAAGATAATATTATATAATGGATTACCAATAGATGCTGTTTATCATTCAACATGTGGTGGATTAACAGCCAATTCCGAAGATGTATGGAATAAAAATGTTCCTTATCTAAGGTCTGTAAAGGATTACAAAGAAAAAATTGATGATGCCTATTGTAAAGAATCAAGGTTATTCAAATGGAAAATAGAAATAAAAAAAGATCGTTTAGAAAAAATGCTTTCAAATACAGTTCCTCACATTCTTGGTACTGGATTTAATGGAAAGCTCAAAAATATAAAACTTCAAAAAAATAAGAGCGGAAGAATTGAAAAATTGACAATAATCACTACTAAAAGTACTTACTACACCTATAGAGATAACTCTATTTATCTTTTTTCAGAAGATTTATATTTCAGTTTGCTTCCATCAAATTTTATTGATGAAATAAAAATTAACAATGATGGTGTTGTTTTTTTTGGTAGAGGGTTTGGACATGGTGTCGGTATGTGCCAGTTTGGTGCCAACTACTTGGCAAAAAAATATAACTATATACAAATAATAAAGCATTACTATAGAAATGTTGAAATAGATCTAATAAAGTAGAAGGATTTTTAGTTTTTCCCCTTTAATTTAAATAATGTGATAAGATCTAGTATTATTTTTATTATTTTAATATTTAGCTTTTGTTTTGCAGGGATAGAACTGGTAAAAAAAGAGAAAAACAAAATTGTTCACTACTTTCTAAAATTTAACAATACTGAATATAGATTGATATATTTGCCCAAGAGTATGGATAATCCAAATATAATGAGAGTTCTTAAAAAAAATATTTTTTCTGATTTACCAGTTAAATATAAAATAGCATTTAATGAATACAATGGTAACTATGGGGTTTACATTAATAATGATCTACTGTTTACTTTTGATAAATACTGTGCTTATTCGCTTGGTTATTCGGATATAAATTCTCTGTTGCAGTCATACCACAATAATTTGTCGAATTTGAAGTATGTACCGGATGTTTTCTTTGAAAGCACCTATATAGAGGCTCTGGTTAATCAGACTAAAAGTATTAGAATATTTAATAAATCAAATCGAAGTTTTACGTTGAATATTCCGGAATATTGTTATTATCAGGATGGTAAGCTTTACATAAAACATAGTAAACCAATATTGCAACAGACCATTACTGTTAGTTATGATAATATAACTGATAGTTCTTATATAACCATAAAGATTCCAACTATAGAAGTTAGAGATTATCAGTATTCAATATATTATAGGAACCCTATTATATTTGAAAAGGTTAATTTATTTAAATCATTTATTTTACCAAATCTTGTCCAAAATGGAGATTATGAAATCAAGTATTCTGAAATGAGAACATCTAAAGGTAGGAGGTACCGAATTTGGACTCCCGAGGCTTTTTTCCCATATAAATCTGTTCAAAGAGAAGTTGAAATTGCATTAAAAAATGATAAAACTGTCCCAAATATGGGATTCGATTATCTTATTATGTCTAATAATCCTGAAAAAATTCAAAAAAAGGGAATTATATATGAAACTGATATTCTTGAAAAAAGTGGATACTGGATATGGTTTCACCACCAATTCATGTCCAATTTGAACTATTGTATAGAAATAGAAAACTTGGAAGAGTATGGACAAGATGTTGTAGAAATTGAATTTTTTGGATCTTTCAATAAAAGTGATAGCGAAGTAGAAACGGGTATAAGAACATCTATTGATTTTTACGAATTCTTTAAAAATAAGGCAATAGCAAAGACTAAGGTATATCCAAATCAGAAAGTTAGACTGATATTTGAGAAAGTATTTGTTAACCAAGTTATAACTGGTTTTCTGTACTTGAATTCTAACAAAAAGTTAAAGTTGAGGATATTTACTTTTGATGGTGCCTTTCCTTCTGAATATCTTCCTGAGGATGGAACTCCGAGATCCACAGGCAAGTTTCCAAAACCAATAATACATAAGGAATACCATTTTGAAACTGCTAAGAATTTTGATAGTTTTAGATTACCAGATAAAGAGATAATTTCCAATCAGGAAAAGCAAAATTACTCTAATTATGGTGTTCTATATAAACTGATATTTAAAATAACTAATAATAAGGAATATTTTCAGAAAGTTAGTATTTACTTTTCCTCTATTTCGGGTTATACTCCATTGATATTTATGAATAACTTGGATATTTATAGAGTAAGCAGTGGTTCTTATAAGAAGATTCTTGAGGTATCTTTGAAACCTTATGAAACAGTTGATTATCCTATAAGTTTTGTAATAACTCCTGGATTATCTTATCCTATAGAGTTTGAGATATCTACAAGTAATTTATAAGGGGGATCTTAAAATGGATAGGGTCTATATTTTTGATACTACTCTTAGGGATGGGGATCAGACACCTGGTGTTAACCTAAAACTGGAACAAAAAATAGAGATAGCCAAAGAATTAGAGAAGGCAAGAGTGGATGTGATAGAAGCCGGATTCGCAGCTTCCTCATCAGGGGAGTTTGAGAATGTTAAAACTATAGCTTCTATTGTTAAGGAATCCACTGTTGCTACACTTTGTAGAACTGTAAGTAAAGACATAGATATTGGTTGGGAAGCTGTTAAGAATGCTGCCAACCCAAGAATACATGTGTTTATATCTACATCCGATGTTCATTTACAGACAATGATGAAAAAAAGTAGAGATGAGGTGCTTGAGATTACCGAGAACATGGTGAAATACGCAAAAAAATACTGTTCTGATATTGAATTTTCTGCACAGGATGCCACAAGATCCGATTGGGATTTCCTCATAAAAGTACTTCAAATAGCTGTAAAGAGTGGAGCAACAACAATAAATATACCAGATACTGTTGGATATACTATCCCCGAAGAATACTCTTCACTTATAAAGACAATACTTGAGAAGGTTGATGGTAAATATATTATTTCCACACATTGTCATGATGATTTGGGGTTGGCAGTTGCCAATAGTTTAGCTGCTGTCAAAGCTGGTGCTCGGCAGGTTGAAGGATGCATAAATGGAATAGGTGAGAGAGCAGGTAACACCGCTCTTGAAGAAGTGATTATGGCAATAAAAATAAGGAAAGATTTCTTTAACCTGTGGACTAATATAGACACAACCAGAATATATACCCTGAGCCAAATGGTTTCCATGTATTCAGGAATACCGATTCAACCTAACAAAGCCATAGTTGGATTGAACGCTTTTAGACATCAATCAGGAGTCCATCAACACGGAGTCGTATCCAATAGGATGAATTATGAGATTATAGATCCTCAGGATATAGGGTTACCAAAGGGAGGAATAATAGTGCTTAATAAAAATTCAGGTAGGCACGGGTTGAAAGCTAAATTAAATGAGCTTGGATTCCAACTGACTGAAGATCAAATAAATAAAGTTTTCGAAAAATTCAAAAGAATAGCAGACTCTAAAGGTGAAATAAAAGATGAGGAACTTGTTGATATAGTCAAAGAAGAAATAAAAAATTTTTAGAAATTTTTCCAAAATTGAATTTGCAGTTTATTCTGATTATATTATATTTAAAAGGAACTCTGACTTTGAGATTGGTATTTCACTGAATATCTTGCCATTTTTCAATATCCCACAACCTATTACCAATCCATTGAATTTCACTGCTACAAAGGGGTATGAGTTATCAATTTCTATTTGTTCAAAATGGTTAAGTTCAATTTCTTCTCTCATTAAAAATTTTTTTAAAAGATTAAGATCAAATCTTAGTTCTACGAAATTTTTGGTTATGTACTTTCCTATAATTGTCAGGAATGAGCTTGTTGGCTTGTAAGTTTTCATAGGTTTAAAGTATCTAAATGCTTTTAATCCAAAGTGTTCTACTTTTAATGGCCCCTTTTCTTTAACAAGAAAAAGATCTGTTGAACTTACATATATATCTGAAATTTTTTCTTTGTCTTTGTGAAACCATATGAACCTGTTAACCATTTCATGTTGAATACCGAATTTATCTAAACAGCTAAGAACTATCTCATTACTAATCTTTTGTATTATATGATTTTGGAAAATCGGTTTATCATCTAAATTGAGTATTTTTGCTGTTGATCCATTTTTTTCCTGTTCGTATTTTGTTGGCAAAATTTTGGATATGAACATTCCTTTCATATTTTCGGGATAGATTCTAAGGGTTTTGCTCAAGCTTTTATCGAATTCTATATCTTTGTAGTTTACCAGCCCTTTGTGTATGTTGTTTAAGTTTTCTAAGTTGGGTAGTGTGGAAACAACAATTTTTTGTTCTTTTACCAGTTTATCAATTATGTATTCGTTTTCCATGGGGTTAAATGTACATGTTGAATATACTATTTCGGTGTTTTTGTTAGATATTTTTGTGGCCCTGTTCAATATTTCGTATTGTATTTTCGTTATGTATTCAATGAAATTTCGGTGTTTTTGGGTGTTATAATTTTCATAGTTATCAAGGTTTGATTCTGCTGAGCATGGAGCATCTACTAATATGGAGTCAATCTCTTTATTTATTATAAAGGGGAAAAATCTGGCATTACATTGGGTAATCAGAACATTGAGTGAACCAATCCTTTGTACATTATGCACCAAGCTTTTTATTCTATCCATATCATTTGCTATTATTAGGCTATTGGGGAAAATGGTTGATAGTAGTGTGGTTTTACCCCCTGGTGAGGCGCACATATCTATTATTAAAGAAGGATTTGTTTTTTTATTGAACATGTTAACTACAAGAGCTGATGATATATCTTGTATGTAGAGGTATCCGAATAGGTGCTCGGGTTTCTTACTTATATTACCTTTTTTAACAATGTAATAATTATCCAATGTTTTTATTTCTTCAAATTCGAGATCGGGGTATCTCTTGAGAGCACTTACAATTTTTTCCTTATCATGTTTTAAAATGTTAATTCTGAAGTATGAAGGTTTGGGAGTGTTCAAATTTTTCCAAAATCTTTCTTTGTCTTCTATAAAATCGTATTCTTCTAATATTTCTCTGTAACTCATTTACTTATTTGGAATACGACCGATTTTGAGGTTTTATTTTTTCTGTGGTTTTCTATTACTTCTTCAATTTTTTCTATTGGATACAAATCGATGTCTATTTTTATTTTTTTTCTGTTCTTGTCATAAAGATTGTTGATAAGTTGGAATAACTTTTTTG
This sequence comes from bacterium, assembly GCA_026418475.1. Taxonomy (GTDB): domain Bacteria; phylum DRYD01; class DRYD01; order DRYD01; family DRYD01; genus DRYD01. Next base: position 17,161 of record JAOABG010000003.1, read on the forward strand.
CATCTTCTCTTGTGACATTGGCTACTGATCTAATAATTTTTTCATTCCATATCCATTCATACTTAAGTGGAGGTATTTCTGACATATGTATTCCAGCACAGACGATTGTTCCCCCTTTATTTGTATTTATTAAGGCCGTTTTTAATAATTCTCCAGCTGGTGCAAAAATTATACTACCTTGATGTTTAAACTCTATAATTTCATCACTGTAGTAGACATTGCATCCGAGATTTTCTGCTAAGTTTGCAGTTTTGAGATCATTACGTTTTATAAAAGCCATTACTTTTTTGCCTTGCCATATAGCTATTTGAGCTATAATATGTCCTGCAGAACCGAATCCATATATACCAATAGTTTCACAACTTTCAACAAATGACAGTGCTCTGTATCCTATGATTCCTGCACATAATAAAGGAGCCAATTCGTGGTCCTCGTAAAAACTGGGTATATTTACCGTGTAATCCCGTGAGATCTTTATGTATTGTTGAAAACCTCCATGAACAGTACAACCCGTAAAATTTGCATTGTCACATAGATTTTCCTTTCCAACTGAACAATAGTAACATTTACCACAACTTGAGTATAGCCAGTATATTCCCAATTTATCTCCAATCTCTGTGTTGGTGTTTATTCCTTTCTTTATCACCTTTCCTATTATTTGATGCCCAGGAATAATAGGGTATTTGGTAAATGAGATCTCTTCATCTATAACATGTAAATCTGTTTTGCATAAACCACAAAACATTATTTCGATCAATACTTCATTATCATGTAATTCTTGAATTTTGTTAATATCGAGGTATATTTTACCTTTATTTACAAAGTATCCTTGGCTTCTATACATTACTTTGTATACTGGAAATTTTGAGTTGTTGGAAAGAATGAAGGTCTATTTTTTTCATACTCACTTATCTTATCTTCAAATCGTAGGACTAAATCTATACTGTCCCAACCTTTAATTAATCTATCTTTTGATTCCTGGTCTATAATGAATGAAATTTTTATGTTTTCGTCGTCGTATATCAATTGATTGGGTAAATCAACTGTAAGGTAATATTCACCTTTTTCTTTAACTTTTTGTATTAACAGTTTTACGTTATCATGTGTTACTGTGCATGGTAATAGCATGTTTTCAACGGCGTTGAAATAGAATATATCTGCGAAAGAGGGGGATATTACTACTCTGAAGCCGTATTCTTTTAATCCCCATACGGCATGTTCTCTTGATGAACCGCAGCCGAAGTTTGGACCCGTAATAAGTATTGTCGAATTAGGGTATTTGTTAAGTTCAAATTCCATATTTGGTGAACCGTCTTTTAAATATCTCCATTCATAGAATACATACTGTCCGAATCCTGTTTTCTCTATTCTTTTTAAGAACTGTTTGGGCATGATTTGATCTGTATCAATATCAGCTCTATCTATATAAGTGGCTTTACCTTTATATATTGTTATACCTTTCATTTTTTTACCTCCTTACAGGATTTCTCTTACATCTATGAATTTTCCTGCTATTGCTGCTGCTGCTGCCATAGCTGGGCTAACTAAATGTGTTCTTCCTCCTTTACCCTGTCTGTTTTCAAAGTTTCTGTTGGAAGTTGAGGCACATCTTTGTCCTGGAGCTAATACATCTGGATTCATCCCGAGACACATGGAGCAACCAGATTCTCTCCATTCAAATCCAGAATCTTTGAATATTTTATCCAACCCTTCTTTTTCGGCTTGTAGTTTTACCTGTGTTGATCCTGGAACTACCATTGCTCTGACTTTGGGATGAACTTTTTTACCTTTTATTACTTTCGCAGCTTCCCTTAAATCTTCAATTCTTGCATTGGTGCATGAACCAATAAAGACCACATTTATCGGTATATCAGTAATTTTTATTCCTTCTTCTAATCCCATATAATTTAGTGCTTTTTTTGCTGAATTTCTCAGAAACTCATCTTCTATTTCATGAAGATATGGTATTCTACCTGTTATGGGTTGAACTTGGGATGGGTTTGTACCCCAAGTTACCATTGGCTCAAGATTACTAACATTCATAGTGACCACTTTATTGTATTTTGCTTGGGGATCAGATTTCAAAGTTTCCCAATATGAAAGTGCTTTTTCCCACTCTTTCCCCTTGGGAGCAAAAGGCTTACCTTCTAGATATTCGAATGTTTTTTCATCAGGAGAAATTATTCCCACTCTTGCACCAGCCTCTATGCTCATATTACATATGGTTAATCTACCCTCTATGGATAAGTCGGTTATGAAATTACCTGTGTATTCCACAGCATATCCGTTTGCCCCTCCAACCCCTATTTTTCCTATTAGTGCAAGAATAACGTCTTTTGAATATACACCTTTGCTTAACTTCCCTTCAAATCTTACTTCCATAGTTTTAGGTTTTTTTAGTTTAATTGTTTGTGTTGAGAGAACCAATTCTACTTCTGAGGTTCCTATTCCGAAAGCCATTGCTCCAAGTGCTCCGTGTGTTGATGTATGTGAATCACCACAAACTATTACCATACCTGGTTGAGTGATTCCAAGTTCTGGACCTATTACGTGAACTATTCCCTGATAAGGAGAGTTTATGTCAAAAAACAGGATACCCCATTTCTCAGTGTTTTTATATAAAGACTTTATTTGTTTTTCAGCTATAGGATCTGTTATTGGACTGTGATTGGGAGTTGTTGGAACATTATGATCAACTGTTGCTACTGTTAGATCAGGGCGCCTGACTTTTCTATTTGCTAACTCTAATCCTTCAAAAGCTTGAGGAGAGGTTACCTCATGTATGAAATGTAAATCCACGTACAAGCCGTGCCAACCATCAAACTCATAAATTATGTGGTTATCCCATATTTTTTCTATGATTGTTCTGCCCATTATTTATCACCTCCTAATATTGTGGTATAAACTTTTTTGATTGATCTATACCAATATTTATTCCTAATATTGGTAGTGCTTTTAGGTATGCATAAAAATAGAGCTGTTTTAATGAACTTCTATAAACTATATAATTTACCCAACAGTGGTTATCTTTTATAAGCACTAAATCCACATAATCTATTTTTTTAGTAAAAGAATTATAGTTGAACCATGTTGTTAGACGTAGACTTTGGGATATATGCCAATCTATATTGGTATTTATGTTTGTGAATGAGTTTCTTTTTGTATCAAATGTTGTGAAAATACTTGCAGTAAATTTGTTATTAGGAAAATATTTAAAATTGACGCTTATTGGACTTATTGAACCAGTATTGAGATTATAGTTTGTTGATAAGTTTAGATCAAAAGTTCTGTTATTAAAAATGGAAAGGTTGGCTGAGAGGTTTTGATACTTTCCTGTAAAATCAGCAAATATCGGAGCAAATCCTTTCCCAAAATTATAAGTGTAATTTATATTTAATTTGTAATTTTTTTTAATTAAACTGAAGTTTGAAGTGAATGAATGAACATAAGAAGCATGAAAGTTCCTATCGGAATAGTATTTACCAGTATCAAAGAAATTCTGTTTAAAAATACCATTTGTTGTCCAATTTAAATCCTTATCTTTTATGTGTTGAATATGGTAATTCAGAAATAGCTGATATTTAGTTGTGTTTCTGTTGAACCTTGGTTCTTTGTATTTACCCAGAAATATTGAAGGTGATATTGTTATTCTATCTCTGAATTTTATGGGTTTGTTCAATTTTAATGTCAATTCAGGAAGTTTATTCACTCCAAAGAAACCATAGTTATTCGTTGTGTTATCCAATAATAAAGATAATGTATATAAATCTTTTGAAAATGTATAATTTAAGTCCAATTTTACATTTTGACTTGTCTGAAAGTTATTGGTTATAAAGTAATTGTTTTGTAGATCATTTAGATTAAAGTTAAAGTTGAAGTTCTTAAAATTACCTGATAACCTCAGGAATTGGTTAAGTGAAGAAAACTGTTTTTCTGTTGATGTTTTACTGGAAGTATAACTTATATTTATTCCTTTTATATTTGTTGTGAATCCATAGGATATACTTTCTGTAAGTGGAGCCTTGAAATTTCTATATATTGATCTGTTACTTGAGTATCTGACAAAGATATTTAACTGATTTCCTGTTAAATTAAGGTTGGTGTTGATATTTCTGAAACTGTTACCAAACTTTTTATTGTTGTTAATGAATAAGTAGTTATCAAATTTAACATTTATTTTTCCTATTTGTTTGGTGTAGTAACTATTTACTCCATAGTATATTCCAGTGTATTGTCCATATTTTGTTAATATCTTTCCATAGTTTGAATTGTTAAAAAAATAATCAAAGTTTTTAGTAATAAAGAAGCCATCTGTGTTGTTATATCCTATTTTTGGGAATGCCGATGTATCTTCTTGTGGAAGTTGTGGGATTTTTTTCCGCTTTAAAGGTATTATTAATTTTTTGTATCCAAATATTTGATTTTTGTACAGAAACATTTTGGAATTGGAAAGTATCATTTTATCTTCGGGTATGACATCAACTTTTTGTGAATTGAGAATGTAATGCTTATCATCAAAATGATCATATTCGCATAAATTACAGGTTGAAAATTTAACATCTTCAAAGGTGTATTTATTTGAAAAGAGATATATTTGTGAATACTCAAAGAATAGTTTATCTTTGAGTTTCAAAGGTTCTTCACCGAAGTTAGTGATGTAACCTGCTCCTCTTGCTCCATATATCTTTTCTATTTTACCTTCAGTGTTGTATTCAACTTCTAACTTTTCAGTTACAAATTCATCTTGAGTTTCTAAATTTTTGATGAATGTTTTTCCTGGTATCGTAATTTTTCTTTTTTCTTTGTCTATATTGGCGTTGGATGATTTCAACCAGTATTGATTGGTATATATTTCTATAGTTTGGTTAATTTCTATTTTTTGGGGGTCTGATACTATTTGTGGGGTATAGAGAATTATATCTGTTTCTCTAGGATATGATGGAAAGAACGTAATGAGTAGTAATGTTATTATGAAAAAAAAAACTTCATTTTTATTGCAGGGCGGAGAGGATTCGAACCCCCGACCAATGGATTTGGAGTCCACCGCTCTACCAAACTGAGCTACCGCCCTATAGTTTTATCTTTTGACAATCCTATTTATATATCCTTCTATTCTATTCTGTTCTTTTTTATGTAGTTGGAATACCAAAATTTTAATATACTTTTCCAAATTAACCCACTGAATAGTAAATAAATTAAAAAACCTATACTGTAAAAATAGAAATTAGGGAATAACTTTACAAATAGAAGTATTATTATAATAATCAGTGAAAATCTAAATAAGCTGTACATGAAGAAATCAGGCTTATATTTCATTAGTATGTAAAGGATTCTTGTGAAACCATCAATGAAGACCAAAAGGAATATGATAAGGATAAAGATTATTAACTCTAAAAGATTCATTCTATCATTCTTGCAATGACATCTTTGTTATTGGCATATCTGTAAGCAGTGTCTTTGGTTATTATTCCTTTTTTGTATAGTTCTGTTAGTCTTGCTTCTAACGATATCATTCCTGATTCTCTTCCGGTATATAGAACGTTGTAGAGTTGATGATGTTCTCCTTTTCTTATTAAGTTTCTCACTGCTGCATTGGCAACTACTACTTCGTAGGCTACTATAAGATTACCATCAACTGTTGGGACTAATACCTGTGACATTGATCCGTTTAAAATATTGGCTAACTGAGTTCTCACTTGGTTTTGCTGTGAAGCTGGAAATACGTCAACTATCCTATCTATTGTGTTGACTATTCCAAATGTATGTAGGGTTGAGAACACCAGGTGTCCTGTTTCAGCTGCCGTTAAAGCTAAGGATATGCTTTCCATATCTCTCATCTCTCCTATTAAAATAACATCAGGGTCCTGCCTTAAAACATGTCTCAGAGCTTCGTGGAATGAATGTGTATCTACACCAATTTCTCTCTGGTGTATCACTGATTTTTTATTTATATGAACATATTCTATGGGATCCTCTATTGTTATAATATGTTTTGAAAAATTGTTATTTATATAGTCTATCATTGAGGCTAATGTTGTTGATTTACCTACCCCGGTGGGACCAGTTACTAAAAAGAATCCTCTTTCAAATGAGGACATTTCTGCCAATATTGGTGGTAAACCCAATTCTTCCATATTTTTTATTTTAAATGGTATGGATCTTATTGCTGCAGCCATTGTCCCCTTTTGGAAGTATAGATTACCTCTAAACCTACCCGTATTTTCAAGAGAGTAGGAGAAATCCAGTTCTCTGGATTTTTCAAACTCTTCGATTTGTTCTGATGTAAGAAGTGCAAATACCATACTCCTTATCATCTCATTTGTTAATGGGGGAAAATTGAGAGCTTTTAATTTCCCCTTTACTCTGAAAATTGGAGGAGACCCAACACCTAAATGTAAGTCACTCGCTTCTAATTTATGCATGTTTTCCAATAACTCAAATATTAGCATTTTCTAACCACCTTCCAAGATCAATTATTTCAACATTTTTATAATAATATTTTATAATATCCTGATAATTGAAACCGTTTTTAGCCAAAGTGTTGGCTCCGAATTGACAGAGACCTACACCATGACCAAATCCAGTACCTTCGAATACTACATGTTCTCCTTCTATACTCAGTTTGTTTATATATGGACTTCTTATAACATTGTATCCTATTAATTTTCTTATCTCCCAATTATATAAACTGTATATTGAGTTTTTATTATAAACAATATAGGTTCTAAAATTGTTTGTATAAATGTTTTCTATTGAATAGATGCTAACTTTCATTGATTTTTCAAGATTTTTTTTAATCGTATAGAGTTCTACTTTATTTTCCCACTTTTTCCCACTATACTGACATTTAACTGATGATAAATACTGGTGCGTTGGATCTAACCTTTTTGGAAAAACCATCCTTCCGTCTATGGTTTGACCTCCACAATTGGAGTGATAAAGTGCCCAGATTGGTTGGTTATCGTAGACAATGATAAGATCTTTAGTTCTTTCAACAGCCTCATCGGTTCTAGGATTTTCTTTATCTATTCCATAGTAAGCTTGATCTAAAACTGTTGAATAGAGATCAAAAACTTCTCCTTTTTTTCTTCGTTCAATTGTTACCTTAATGGCATAAGTTCTTGCTGCTATTGCTTGAGCTTTTAGTGCTTCAATATCCCAACTTGATGGCATTTCCGAAGGAACAACAGATTTTAAATACTCATTTATCTCCACTAAGTTTACCAAGTAGTACTTTTTATCTTTGTTAACAATAAAAAATTTTCCCCTGTATTTCCTATTTTTGTACTCCAAATAATTTGATGATAGTATCATAATATCTTTGTATTCAGGTATTTCATCAGTTTTATCATAGTTATGATCATAGAAAAATTTTAGTGCTGGGTTGAGATTAAGTATGGTTATTTGATTTGCTAAATAAAAACCTCCCTGATAAATTGATGGAAACTGCTGGGTTGAATACCTCAAACTTATGTTATTGCCCTTAACCACTAGGTTTGTCCTTTCAGAATCTATACTATCTATTAGGATTCTGAGATTTTCAAAATCGGTCTTTAGGAGCTTTGTGGAATTAGCTGCCGAAATTGTAATTATAAAGTAGCATATAAATAAAAGTATTATAATATATTTCTTCATGTTCTATATTTTGTTATCAGCTTGTAAAGATTTATAATTGTTGATAAATTACAGAGTAATCCTATTCCACCTGGTACAATAGATACTGCTTTTGCTATCCCTTTTACATTATCTATATCTACATCTCCTTTTATTTTCCCATTAACAACTTCAAAACCGACATCTATTACTACGGAGTTTTCGTTAACAAATTCTCGATTTATTAGGTTAACTTTACCTGTGGCTGAGATTATTATATCAGCGTTTTTACATTTATGCTTTAAATCCTTTGAATATTCATTCAGGATTTGAACTGTTGAGTTGAATTTTATTAGAATATGAGCTATTGCTAAACCTGTGTACAAACTCCTACCTAAAATTACGATATCTTTCTTTTCAAATTCTATATTGTAATGTCTCATCATTAGTATCACTGCATTAGCAACTGACGGTGTAATGGTGTTTTCTATGTTACCGATTGTCATAAAATTGAAGTAATTGACCGGATTCAGGCAATCAAGATCTTTATCAACTGGAATTTCATATAAACATGAAATATCAAAATTTTTAGGTAAAGGTAACTCCACATTTATTCCCACTGTTTTTTCATCGGAAGAATATTGTTTTATTAAACCTATGAATTCTTTTTGGGTCTTGGTAAATATTGATTCCACTTTTAAACCTATACTTTCAAATATTTTTTTTTGATTAATTGAAAAATAATTATTGTTTTTGGTTTTGAAATAGAATATAGCAATTCTGTATTTACTAAGGTCCCCAAGTTTTGATATTATTTTTTGTTTATATTCATCTAATATTTCTTTGTAGAAGTTTCCTTTTAGTAGTATTGTTTCCGTTTTATTTTTCATTATCATTGCCTTTTTTCAAATGGATTTGAAAGAATTCTTATTCTGTTTGGTGGGAATATTATAATAAGAGCTTTGGCTTTGATTTCTTTTTTATTAACGAATGGTTCTGGCCATAAGTGACTATCATAACTGTTTGGTCTATTGTCACCTAAGAAAAAATAGTTTTCCTGTGGAACTTTTATAGGTCCATAATCATAATAATCTTTGTTGTAAATATAATCCTCTTTCACATAGTTATCATTGATGTATAGGTTTCCTGATATAATCATCAGTTTTTCATTCGGTAAGCCTATTAATCTTTTGATATACAATTTATTATCTACAGGAGGTTTGAAAATTATGATATCACCTCTTTTTATGTTCAGTTCTTCTTTTTTATTGAACCAAATTTTGTTTATTCCCAATACAATATCTCCAGGTTTTAGTGTTGGTTCCATGGAAGATGAGGGGATAATATATAGTCTTCCAATTAAGATAATAAATACCAAAGCGAAGATTCCAGCTGTCAGTGCACTGTCTATCCACTCTAAAACTCCCTTTTTTGTTACTTTTTTCAAGAAGGCTGGTAACCAAAACTTGGGAAAAGAAAAAACATCATTAGTAATCCCCAAACGTATAAGAAAAAGGATTAAAATAAGAAAAAGAAGTGTCCACTCACTCATAATAATATATTCTTATCAAATCTTTTACTGTCCTTCAAAAAGAAGAAATTAATTTATTTGCCAATATTCTTTATAGTTTTGATTTTTCTTTTAGGATTTCTTCGTAATCCTTGATATCTTGTTGATTATCTATATTGAAAGCCAAATTGGCAAAATTGGTTAGCATTCCCTGGGCCTTGATTTGAAATATTGAATTTATCTTTTTTTCTAATTCTAATACTGTATATCCTCCTGTCATAATTTTTATTATTGTTATTGGATCTAAATTGAGGAGTTTGGCTATTTGGTAGGGGTTTTTCCTATTTTCCAAAATTTTTTTGATTTTTCCCCACAGATTGAATAGTATTCCTTTTTTTATTATCACTATTCCTGTTCCACAAAAGCTATCTTTTTTTAACTTTATGAAGGTTCTATTTTTTGCCATTTTCTCTCCAAATTTAACTCTGTATACTTCTTTGCTTACAAAGGGATAGAAAACGTCTCCATCTAACAGAGAAAATCTTTTTATTATGTCATCGACACTTTCATAATTGATCAGTGGTGTATCTGTTGAAATAAAACAGATGAATGTGTTATCTTCTATTTTTTTGTTTTCTGTGAAGACAATTACATTGTTAATTGTTTCTTGTAATGTTTCTCCTCCTTCCAAGAACTCTATGTTTATCTCAGTTTTCTCAAAAAGTTTTGTAAATTCTACTTTTTCATAATTTTTGGGATATAGAATAATTGTGTTTTCCAATTCTATATTGTATTCATTATAATATATTTTGTTAAAAATTTCAAATTCTTCCTCAAGGATGGTTTTGTTATTTGGGGTTTTTATAAAGCATTTGGGTTGATTGTCTATTTTTCCCCCAGCTAAGAAACATAATATTAATTTTCTTTTCATTTTATTTTTTCTCCAATTATCATTATCCAATCTTTTAGAGTGTATGTTTCAGTTTTATAGTTTATCAGATAATTATCAAAATTTTCTTTATCAATTTTTTGAATAAATAAATCTAGTTCTCCATGTTTTGGTTTTTTTATTCCTGATAATAAAATGATATCAAAGTAGAAATTACTTTTTTTTAGGTATTTTATAGATGTTTCCAATACATTTAGTGGAACGTTTATAATTAGAATACGGGTGTTAAAGTTTTGGATTATTTTTGCGAAGTTTATGATTTTTATATTGCTTGATAAACAGGGATATATTTCTGTTTGGTTTATTTTGTAGTTTTGAATAGCTTCTAAAAGGCTTTTAAAGTTTATTTCTATTGATATAACTTTGGAGTTGGGTAATATTTTTTTTACTGCTATAGACAGGATACCACTTCCAGAACCGTAATCTATTACCAGTGTTTTGGAATTTAGCTTTTCAGTAATGGGTTTGAGGTTATCCAATATCATTCTGGTTGTTGGATGTGCTCCTGTCCCCTCAGCGAAATTTACGGACTTTATATATATCGGTATTTTATCATAATGCCCTTTCCTGGGAGTTATTATAAAATCTTTTGTTTCTATATCTTCTGTATAGTCTATCACGATTTTTTCATACTCTTCTTGGGTTATGTAAGTGTTGTAAATGTATAGATGGGAATATTTTAAATTTTCAAAAAAATATGAATAAATTTTACTTAGAAAAATGCTGTATTTTTCATCTGTGATCACGGTTAAAGTTGGTGGAGTAAATGTTTTGAAAGCGATCAGTTTTGTATTAATTAGCGAAAGAAAAGTTATGAGTTTTTTTGAAACTCCCAAGTCACTGAAACAAATGTTTATAACATTGTGCATCATATTCCTATTTCTTCAATCGTAATTCTTTACCTTTACTTAAATCTAATTAGAGTAAAATAATCAATAAAAGAGGATGATATATAATAAATGATCAATAATTTAAAAAGGATGAATAGAAACTCTTTTTCAAAAAGAGCTTTTACCTTGGCTGAGGTTTTAGTGGGTATTGCCATAGTTTCCTTTATACTCACTGCTGTTGTTCAATTTATCATCTTTTATAATCATTTGAAAAGAGCTATTGAAAGAATATCTGATATTACTACACAAGCAGATTTGATATCTAAAAAAATAAATAACATTTTATATGAAATACCAAGTTTAAACAATACAAAAATAGAGTTTCAAGAAAGTGGAAATATTATAATTAAGAAGCTGGTAATCAGTGGAACCCAGAAAACAACAATATCTGCTATAGGTTTCTATGATTTACATAACAATGGAAGATATTGGGTAAATGAAACTTTCATAAACAACAAAAAATATATTCATCGGATACCAGACAGTATATATCCGGAGTACAGAAAGTACAACAATTTTGTTATTCTAACGATTTATGCTGAGTTGTATTCAACAATAGTTCCTCTAAAAATAAGCAAACCAAAAAAGGTGTCATTCGGTACATTTTTTATCCTCCTGGATTGAGGAATTTTTTATACTTTTGTATAAAATTATATAAGGGATTTGAAATGAGCAACTCTAAAGGTTTTACGTTGGTAGAGGTCCTTATTTCTCTGGGAATAGTTGCTATAATAATAGTTTCAATATACTCTTTCAAAATATTTATTAGTAGATACATTGAAAGTCAGGTACTAAAAAATAACACCAAAAGTTTTGCAGCACAGATGTACTATAAAACACTCATAACTATGGAATATGATAATTTGTTGGAATACTTAAAAGGAAACCAAGGAAATTGGGAATTTAATACAGGTAATACCATAATCAAATATAGCAATTATTCTATGAGTACTGTTGAGCATAAAAATAAGGATGATTCAATATCGATTTGTAGGATAAGACTTGAAAAATGTGAAATATTAGCAAAATATAGAAAAAAACAAATAAAATATGTCTTCTATATTCCATTTATTACCTATGGTTTTAAAAATATAAGAAGGGAAGGTTTACCTTCTATAGGTCCAGTAGATCAAACATTTATCTACTCCAGGAGTTTTTGAAACATGAAAATTTTTTATAGAAAAGGTACAATACTTCTGTTAAGCCTATTTCTTATTATTTTTGCAATTGCTATATTTGGGATAGGTTACCTTTATGTGAGAAATTCTGGTGAGCAGATGCAAATTACCAATTTCAAATCATCGCTTATACCAATGTATGAAATATATAATATGAAACTTGTTGAAATGGTTAATAAACATGTTTATCAAATTTCTGACCCTCCAACTTTTTTGGACAAAATTAATTTCATTTTTATCGAATCGGATTTGAATGCAAATTATGTTTTTGATAACTTGTCTGATAATGATGGAACATTTGATGGGTATCAAATTATTGATAAAGATCAAGTTTCAAGTATTTCAAGATTTTTAGGAGCTACAAGAATTGTAGACATCGGTAACCTTGATTCTAATAATAAATGTGTGGTATCTCTGTGTGATGAGGACTCAAATGTTTTGGCACAATTTGATGTTGATTTGTCACCTTTCATTAATAGGAGAAAAGAGTTTTTATCTGATTTTAGTATTACTGAACCAGAAATAAGAAATAAAGTAAAAGGATACATTAATTATTTTGTGGGGGACTCTCTGAGAGATTTTATTAACGGTTTTAAGGAATATGAAAATGGGAAACTTGTTTCTAATGTGATTGTAAACCCTTCTAATTTTAATGTTAACAGTTTTGCTAATTCTTGGGAAGTCTATGTTCCATACTCCATTGAATATAAACTTAAAACATCAAAAAAATATCATACTTTGATCAATAATCATAAAAATATTTTGTATCTGAAACCTTACTATATTGTTAATCTCATTGTTGAGGTTGGAACTGTTAGTGGAGAGGATTTATTGAGAATAAGAATAATAGGTTCATCAGCACTCAGTGTTTATAAGGTTATAAGAAAATATTGATAAATTCAGTTTTCTGATAATTTCTTTGCTAATTTTCTAACTGCTCTATTGAATTTTGATATTACAGTGTTTATGTTAATGTTTAACATTTCTGATATTTCTTTAAAGGTTAAGTTATCAACTATTTTCATTCTTATGATTATTTTTTCATCATTGTTTAATTTTGAAATAATTCTTTCGAATTCTATTTCATCTTCAATTTTTTGTTCTAAGTTTTTCTCGGAGTTTTCGGAGTTTTTGGTTTTTCCTAAGTCTTTACTTAGTAGGTAGTTTTTATTTTTGTTTCTTAATGTGTCAATAACCAAATTTTGTGCTATTTTAAAAATATATGATGGAGCTTTGTGAATATATTTCAAATTCTGAATATTTTCAATGAGATTTTTAAAGGTTTGTTGAACTAAATCTTCGGATTCATTTTTGAGGGATCTTTTTATGAAAAAGTTTTTGAGTTTTTTGTAGTTTTCTTTGTATAAGTTTTCTATATCAATTTTTATCATTTTTTATTTTTGGGGGACTAAAGTCCCCCTTCTTAATTTTTGAACCTTTGTTTCTTTTTATCCTATTTTTCGCCTTTTTTTTCAAATTCTTTTATTTCTTTTTTGATTCTTTTTAGCATTTCTTCTACTTTTTGTTCTTTCCTATTTTTAAGTTCTTCCAATTTTATTTCCATTATTCTAATATTGTTATCATGAATTTTTGTTAAGATTTGTTTTGCTTGGGTATCGAATTCAACTTCTTTAATTTTACCTTCTTTATGATTTATTATTAATTGGGTAAGTTTGGTTTGGTTATTTATTTGGTCTGCAAAAATACTCTTAAGTTCTTTGTTTTCTGTTTCTTTGATTTTTATGTACATCCTACCTGTCATTCTAAGTAATCTTTTGTACAGTTTTGCTTGTTTGTCTTTAATGGAGTTAAGCAGATTATATGTTTCGGGATGATTTGTTTTCAAATAATTCCAAAATTCTTGATTATTTTCTATGTTTTTTATGTCTTTAAAGTTTTTAACATGATCCATATTTTTTTCTTTAATTTCTTTTGAGTATTGCTTGCTGGTGTCATTGGCTAAAGCTTGAGTGTTAGGGTTATTACTATATATCATAAACGATAGTATTAGTATTAATATTGAAGAAAGTATTATAAGATTAATCCTTTTATTATTCATGTTCATCACCTCCTGTTAGAACTTGCTCTATATTTTCAAAGTATAATAATTCCTCTTCCAAAAGATAAAATATATCACCGTTTTTATTATTATCATTTAATGGTAAAATTTGGTGGATAATAAAGTTGATATTAATTAAAATTATTATTATGCTAATGGCGAAAGTCATTTTAAAAATTTTTGTGTTTATGGAATTTTGGGAAATTTTATTAGAAATTTTATTTGTGTATTTCTCTATTATTTGTTTGTTATTCTCTAATTTGCTTACTGATTTGCTATAGTATTCAAATTTATTTTTGCATTTATTACAATATGTTATATGTAGAAGTAGGTTTTTTTTCTGTTCGGGTTCTAATTCATCAAATTTTAATAGCGCCATTTCTATTTCATTTAGACATTTGTTTGTTGGGCGTTTATTTTTTATATCTTTCATTAATTTTCTCCTAATTTTTCATTACTTTCTTATATTATGGACGGAAATGAGAGGTTTTTTATTGCATTTTTAGAAAAATTTTTTAAAGAAGAATGATTGAAATGATATTTGGGGGGATAGGATGAAAGTAGGTATTTTAACAAGCGGTGGAGACAGCTCAGGAATGAATGCTGCCATAAGGTCGGCTGTCAGAACAGCTAAAGATAAGAATATACAGATTATTGGATTTATTCAGGGATTAAAAGGGATACTTGATGATAAGTTTGTTGAACTTGATGACAGGAGTGTCAGTGGAATAATAGAAAAAGGTGGGACTTTCTTACAGTCATCGCGTGAACCACGATTTTTCGACTATCAATACAGAAAGATTGCTTACCAAAAACTTAACCAAAACGGTATAGATTGGTTAATAATAATTGGTGGGAATGGTAGTTTTAACGCAGCACACAAATTCATTACAGAATCCAATATAAAAGTTGTTGGAATAACAGGAACAATAGATAATGATATATATGGAACTGAGTATACACTTGGTTATGATACTGCTCTAAATACCGCTACTCAGGCAATCGATAAAATAAGAGATACTGCTTACTCTTTCGGGAGAATATTTATTGTTGAAGTTATGGGAAGAGATTATGGGTTGCTTCCTTTGGATATTGCTTTTGCAACGGGTAGTGAACTGGTCTTGATACCAGAGTATAAGATACCAACAAAAACTATTGCACAGAAAGTACATTTATATAAAAGCAAAGGGAAAAAGCATGTTATAATAGTTCTTTCTGAAGGTTATTGTAGTGCTTTTGAATTGGAAAAAGAATTGTCTCCTTTATTAAAGGGATACAGTCAAGAATATGAATTGAAGATTTGTGTTTTAGGACACATACAACGTGGTGGAGCACCAACTTCTTATGACAGAATTTTTGGAACCCTAAGTGGACAAAAAGCTATAGAGTTGATAGTCGAAGATAAAAATGGTTATTTTATCGGCCTTAAAAACAATAAAATCCAACCTATAGAGATTGAATTGGCTGTGAAAAATAAGAAAAGTTTAGAACATAGCTTGGTTAGCCTACTTGAAGAGATATCCATTTGAAAAAATGTGTTTAGCAATTATACAAACAATTAAAAATCATACAAGCGATGTATTACAATGAAATAAACAAGTTTTCTAGAATTTTGATCCCTGTACTTTTTTGCATACCTGTTATATATATAGAAAGAGATATCATATATATACATAAAACTATATTGGTTATAACCTATTTTCCAATATATCTCATCTTTTATATTCTTTGTTTTTTGTTTATCAATAGTTAAGTATGGAGTTGTGTAGTTAATCTGTATGATTTTTTTGGGAGGATTTTTGTAGAGTTTATAAACAGTTTTGTCCAATATTATGGTGTCTCTGTTGACATTTTGTGAAATTTTGATATTGGATGATGTGATAATGTCTGTTTCTATTTGTGTTGCTATTTCTTTGGTGTCTAAAGCTGTGGAACTTAAAAATCCCCACTCTCTACTGAATCTATGGTAAAGTAATATTATTTGAACTATTATTCCTATCAAAATAGAAATTATAGATATAGCAAGAATAAGCTCAACTAAAGAAAAACCTTTATACAAATTTTTTATTTTGTTTGAAATTAAAAACATAATTTGTATTTAATTTGTATTTAAAAACTATAAGATGATTCTAGAGATGTTGTTTCACTTCCAGTTGACTCGGAGCCACCTGATGGAGGGTTATGCGGTAAGTTCTTTACTAAAAATAGTGGTATTTGAATAGAAGTGCGTGAGTTTTTATTAGATTTTATAATCAGATAATCTAAGTCTATAGAAAAGTAATATTTGAATATATTTTTATTATTATGAAGATTATAATCATTACCGTTTCCATATATGGCAATATTTTGTAAATATATATCTCTAACGTTTTCTTCTGGTACTATAGATATAGAAACATTATTAATTTTTATATCTCTTAGATCATTATCTGTTTCTATTCCATTCAATATAGTACTTTCAATTAAACTTTTCAAGCTATCTGGATTTTCATGGGTTCTATAGTTTTCTATAATTGTCAGAATGTTTTTCATGATATAGAACTCTGCTTTTTTTGCTACTATTTGCCCGAAAATTTGCTTAGATTGCATTAATTGTATATTATATATAACCAGCAATAATGATACAATAACTAACCCTATTACTCCTATTGATACTATAATTTCAACTAGTGTAAACCCTTTTTTCATTAATATCTTCCTATATTTGTTTAATTTCAAGCTTTTTGAGTTCTATTCTTGTGAAATTACTTGTGTTTATGGTAAAGTTAATAGTTTTGTTGAAGTAATACTTGTTTTCAGTTATATAGCCTAATTCTGGGTCATAAATTGTCCTTGTATCTGCTATTCCTGATTGTGTTATGGTTTCAGAGGATCCTGAAATAGAACATTTCATTTCAAATGATACTGATACATTGTATTCTGCTCTTACTATAAATTTTCTATTGATTTTTTTCTTACCTTTTTTTGTTTGGTTTATAGTAACTTGATATTCAAGTATGTATGTTCCAGCAGAATTATTTTCATCTATTCCTGGTAGACCTTCATGGATTAGTTCTATTTGTTTTTCAAAACCCTGATATAGGTTACTTATGTATTCTTCTAGTGTGCTTTTAATAAGTGCTCTTTTTTGTCCAAAATAATTGTACCTATCTGATTTAATTGCATTTACATATGACGATATATCTTGAGAACCTGTACTCATTGAACCATCTATATTTGATTGTAGTACTACTTGAGTTTCATCTATTGTTAATCCTGTTGGTGTTATGATTGAAGTTGTTTGTTCCCAATTTCCTGTCCAATTGAAAGGAATTGATACTCCTAATATAGAAACTGATCCTATGTGAGAACTGAAAGAATGTATGTTTAATCCTTCTATTGTGAATCCGTTTCTGAATTTATCTAAGATATAGATATTAAGAAAAGCTTCTCTAATTAGCATGTTTGTTTTTTGGTAATTATCTCTTTCTTGTTTAGAGATCAATAGGATTCTTTTATTATATGAATAAATAAGCCCTATTATTGATACTGTGAAAGCAAGTAGAAAAAGAGATAAAAGAAGAACATTACCTTTTTTCATCATTATCCCATAATTATTTTATATTATTTTATAGTGTATTCTATTTTAAAGTCAAGTGTTTTATATATTTTTTTACATTATTTTAACAAATTATTATAAATTATTTTTACAATTTTTTAATAATAAAAGTAAAAATGAAAGAACCAGAAGATGGAATTTTATCCTGCACTTTAAGTATCTTTATAATGGTTTCCCTTATTTTTCTTTTCAGATGATTTCTTATTACCGCTTTTCCCACTTTTTTAGAAATAATTATTCCATACTTTAGTGTTAAAATTTTTGTATCAAAATGGTAGACTTTGATATTTAGTATTAAAGAATCTTCAAAGAGTTTTATTGAGTACTTTCTTATGTAATGATATTTTTTATCAAATACTTCTTGTATTTCTTTTCTTTTTAGTGATGATAATTTTATTTTTGTGAATTTGGTTCTTATTTGGTGTTCCAAAGTATCTTATTTCCTTCTTCTTCTGAAGCATAAATGTCAAAATTTTCAGGTATTGATAGGTGTTTTTTTGATAAGTAGATAAATATTGTACTTATTGCTATCATCACAGCGTTATCTGTACAGAGTTTTATTTGGGGTATAAGTATTTCCAAGTTATATTTATTTTTGAGTTTTTGAAGTTCTTCTCTTAGGAAAGAGTTAGCGGCTACACCACCACCTATAAGGATGTTACTTATGTTAAAATCAACGATCATTTTCTCAAGTTTTTGTATTATATGTTTAATTGCTGATAACTGAAAATGATAACAAATTTCCTCTACATCAAAATTGGGATTATTTTTTATAAACCTTCTGACAGCGGTTTTTAAACCACTGTAGCTGAAATCGTAATTTTGTGGATTTGGGACCGGAAATAAGGGTTTGAATTTTTCTGGGACTACCCTTTTTTTATAGTTCTGTGCGAGTTTGTCTATTATTGGGCCACCAGGAAAACCCAAATTTAGCATTCTTGCAACTTTATCAAATGATTCTCCCACAGCATCATCTAAGGTTTTCGAAATATTATTTATCTTTAACGGTATTACACTTTCTATCATATAACTACTTGTGTGGCCTCCAGAGATAACTATACCAAGATATTTTTTATTGATGTTTGATTTTTCTATTGGCTGATAATTGTAAAAATTCACAAGTAAGTGTGCCCATAAGTGATTTATTGGTATGACCGGTCTATTGATTATTTTTCCTATTGTTTTGGCAGTTGCTACTCCTGTTGCTAAGGCCCCTAGGAGACCTGGGTAAGCGCTAACGCCTATTAAATCAATTTCTTTAAAATTCATAATGGGTTTGGATGCTTCCCTGAGAACGTATATAATATTTTCTTGATGTTTTCTGAAGGCTTGTTCTGGTAGAACCCCTCCAAAAATATTATGTATCTCTTGAGATAGAACTATGTTTGAGAGTATCTCTATTTTGTTGTTTTCAAATTTTATCAGTCCTGCTGATGTTTCGTCGCATGTTGTTTCTATTCCTAAGACTATCATTATCCTATGAATTCATTTTTCATTCTTATTATTTGAAGGAATTCTTCTCTGGTTTTATGGTCAGTTTTAAATACACCGAGTAGTGTACTTGTGATGGTGTGTGAATTTTGTTTTTCTACTCCTCTCATCATCATGCATAGATGGTATCCATCTAATATTACTGCTACTCCTTGTGGATTTAGAACTTCTTGGATTGACATTGCTATTTGATTCGTTAATCTTTCTTGGACTTGTAGCCTTCTGGAGTACATTTCGACTATTTTTGCAAATTTTGATAATCCCAATATTTTTTTGTCAGGTATATATGCTATATGTGCAACTCCAAAGAAGGGTAATAAATGATGTTCACACATTGAATAAAACTCAACGTTTTTTATTACTATCATGTTACTGTTTTCTGAGTTAAATATTGCATCGTTGATAATATCTTCTAAATTTTCTGAGTATCCTTTTAGCAGGAAGGCCCATGATTTTGAAACTCTATAGGGGGTTTTTTTCAAACCTTCTCTGTTTATATCTTCTCCTATTGTAATTAAGAAATCTCTGAATAGAGATTCTATTTTTTCTGATTCTATTGTGGTGTTGTACTCAATATTCATCTCTTCATCGATAATTTTTTTTATTTTCATCTTCTTTTAAAAATATTCTTTTTAATTTTGTTTTTATCCTTTTTTACATTTTTTTTACAATTTAGATGTTTTATTTTTTATTTTGGGAGGCAAAAAATAGATGAAAAAATTAAAAGGAGGTTAAAATATTATGTTGGACAGGGTTGGTTTGAAGCTTTCAAATGAATATGGAATTATTCAAAGAAATAGCGTTGAAAATAAAGAAAAATCTGATGTAAGTCAAGTTAATGATAATTTTAATCCCGAGCAACCTGGGGATGCTGAACATAAAAAATGGTTAGTTATACTTTATTCTGCAGGAGATAATAACCTTTACAGTTATCTTTTTGATGATTTGGATGAATTGGAAACTGTGGGATCTGATAAGAATACACATATAGTTTCTGTGGCTGACCAAGGAAAATATGGAACTAAATTCAAAGGTGCAAAAGTATTTTACCTTACTCAAGACCAAGAAAAAGGGAAAATAAATTCTGCTGTTTTGGAGGATTTGGGGCAGGTGAATATGGCTGACCCCAATTTTATGGGACAAAAAATAGGGGAACTGATGAAAAAGTATCCTTCTACTTATGTCACTGTCATTATTTCTGATCATGGTGCTGGGTGGGAAGGAGCTGTTGAAGATGATAGTCCATTCTATAAATTTATGAAGCTTTCTGAGGTAAAACAGGCTCTCCAAAAAGCTGTTGAAATTGGAGGCAAAAAGATAGATGTTCTTGGTTGGGATGCTTGTCTAATGGCCATGGCAGAAGTCGGATATGAATTAAAAGATGTTGCAAAGTATATGGTTGCAAGTGAGCAGTTGGAAGGTGCTGATGGCTGGCCTTATGGAACCATATTCTCTTCCACTCTGAGAGATGTTCTCAAAGTTGCTCAACAAATGATGCTGGTAAATATTGATGTTGAACCTAAGGATTTTGCCACGATGATTGTTAAAGCTTCTCAGAATTTTACACATTCAATTAAGACTCTGTCTGCTGTGGATTTGGAAAAAGCTCAGGAATTAGCAAATAAAACTGACGAACTTGCAAAGGCGATACTTAATAACCCAGATTCATTCAGTAAGATAAAGGATGCATTGAGAAAAACTGAGAAGTTTTATGGGAGCTTTAGAGATCTTGGCCATTTTGCCAAGATATTACAATCAATTGAAGTTAGTGATGAAATAAAGCAGAAGGCTGTTGAACTTGAAAAAACCCTCAATGAATATGTTGTAAAGGAATTCCATACTGATGCTCACCCAAATGCCACTGGAGTTTCTGTGGAAATGCCAACATACTATGGAACATCAAGCTCTTATAAACAAACAGATTTCGCAAAGAACACTTCTTGGGATGAGATGCTTGATAAAGTTGTAAAATAAAATGTTGAGCAAAAATTGGTTAACAAAGGGGGTTGCTGAAAGACCCCCTTTGTTATTAATAGGAGCCTAACATTGAACATACACATATCATTCCCGAACAAAAACATGTTAAACCTATTACCACACCAATAATAATAAAAATTAAATTTTGATCTTGTTTGTTAGTTTGTGAAGGATTTGTCTGATTAGTGGTCTGATATCCCATTTGTGGATGTTGATATGGTTGTTGAGGTGGTGGAGGATAAGGAGGGTGATGGTATTGTTGTTGGGGATATTGCTGTGGAGCCTGCTTTAGGTTGAAACCACAGTAAGGGCAGATATTTGATTGGGGTTCAATATAATTTTTGCACTGTGGGCACTGAAACATTTTTTACCTCCTTATAAGGATTGTGGGATCCACACTGTTTTAATTTCTATGAATTTTTCTATCCAATACAGTCCTTCGGATTTATAGTCATCAAAAAAATCTTGGGGATCTAAGTTTTGTGTCCTAATTCTTTTTACGTTTATTGACGACCCTTCAAATATTTTATCAATTATTTGTTTATCGTTTCCTATATAATCAATAAGGTTTATATCAAAATGTTTTACAATATGGTCTATTAGTTCGTTGTTATGTTGGGTTAAGATATTAATAACCCCTGGTGGTAAATCTGAAGCTTTTAATATCTCAGCAAAGGTTAATATTGGTAATGGGTTTTCATTTATGATTGATACTACTGTATTACCAGCAACTATTGCTGGAATAACTTGAGTTATGAATGAAAGTAGGGGAGGATTGGGGAGTGTTATACATGCAACAACGCCTACGTATTCTGGAACCGAGTAGTTGATGAATGAAGAGGTAACCGTATTAACTGTTCCTAAAATGTGGGAGTATTTGTCAGTCCATCCTGCATAGTGTATTAGCCTATCTACGGATTTCTGGACTTCGTTATATGGGTTATCTATATTATGTTTTTTAAGCTCATTTATTATCTCATATTTTCTATTTTCCAATTCTTCTGCCATTCTGTATATTATTTGGCCTTTGTTATAATTGGATTTATTATTCCATGATTTTAGAGCGTTTTTGGAGTATCTTACAGCGTCTCTCAAGTCTTTCTTTGAGCTTCTTGGAATATTGGCTAAAAAGTTGCCATTTTTATCAAAGATTTTATAACTCCTTCCACTTTCGCTTCTGACGAATTCATTATTTACGAACATTTTATAAGTTTTATAAACTTCTACCATTTTTTATTCCTCCCTGAAACTGGGATAATTTCTCTAAATCTTATTTCTTTACAAAAATCTTAAACCCTCTATTTTGTTCTCTGGAATGGAGGTTTGGAATTCAATTTTTAGAAATAAACTAAAAAGGATGTCCAAAATTGAGATATCATACTGTTATAAAAATGATATTCACAATGATGATAGTTATTTTATCCAGGATTTGGGTTTTAGCTTTTTTATTGGGATTTCCGATGGAGTATCTTCTAATAAACTTGGAAAAGTATGTTCGTTCCTAACTCTTGATAAAATTCAATTTAATATTAACAATAAATTGTTTATTGAAAATCTAAAAAAGGATATAGAAGAAGGGAAAGATCTTAAAATGGTTCTGAAAAGTTTAGTTGAGATTAGCTTCAGAGATATAATGGATGATTACAAAGAGAAGAAAATACCTAAGCATTTTAAGGAAATGATAAAAAAGGATTCTGATGATCCCAAAGCAACAGTATTAATTGGATTAATTGATCTTGTTAATATGGTACTTTATACTTATTCTTTGGGAGATAGTGAATGTTGGATAATAAGAAATGGTTGTCTTTACAGCCATTGTGGGTTTTCTATTAACTCAGACCATGTTTTGATAAGCCACTTCAGCTTATTAACAGGTATCAATGGGTTTCCCGATATATTGTCTAGGAAAGTTTATATTGGGGATATTATTGTGTTTAATACCGATGGTGCTAAAGTGACTTGGACCTCTAAATTTGGTATCCCTGGAATACCATTCTTGAGACATTTATCACAAGATTTTACTAATAGTGCTTACAGATGGATAAATTTTTTGGAAACTAATAAACTTCTTGCTGACGACTCAACCTTAGTAATATCCAAAATAGTATAAAATATGAAAAAAATTTCATGGTGGTTGAAGATTTTCATCTTTTCATTTATTTCCTACTTTTCAGCAATACTCATTATTTTTGTAATTAATGAATTTCAGAGTATTAACAAGTTAATAAAAGATGATAATAAAAAACTGAGTAATTATAACTATATAAATTACTATTCTATTTTGGATTTATATGATTCTAAGGTTTCAGGAATTACTAAATTTATCAGTAATTATGTTTTCGCATCTTTTAAAAATCAGAATAAAATGTATCTTTTAAAGATTGATTTGTATGGAAACATAATTAATAGCTTTGGTACTAAAGATATCAAGTTTAAGTCAATTTCATTGGATGAGTTGAAGATGTATGCCAGATTAATTGCTGATTCTCAAGAAAGTATATACTCTATAATTCTTGATTATAATCTAAATAAACTTGGTTGTCAGAAGATTGTATTTGATAAATATTATAAAAATGACCTAATATATTTGGATACTCAGAAAATTGGCTTTCTTTTGGAGGATGAAAAAAAGTACATAGTTTTTTGTAGCTTTGAGCATACTGGTATTAAGAAAAACTTGGAGTTCTTGTCAAATAAAAGTTTGATTAACGTGGGATTTGACAATAATTTTATTATTTTTAACTTGGCTTCTGAAAATAAAAATTTACCTCTTCTTATAGATGTCAATAATTTTGAACAATATATTATAAATCAAAATTCGTACGTTGATAGCTTTTCTACTAATGATGGATACATTTTTTTGATTCTCAGGAAAGAGAATAATTCACAATTTTTGTTGAAGATATCTAAAAAAAATAAGAAAATAATTTCTTGTTTTGAAATACAATCTGGTATTTTATTAAGTGTTAAGGTATCTGTTTTAAATGACTATTTAGTTTTATATTTTGATTATAACAATGAGCCGTATTTGGTTTTTGTTAATGATAACGGAAGGATTGATAAGGTAAGAAAAATTAATGGTATTCATGGAGAGTACAGTTTGTTTGCAAATCCTTTGGGTTTGTTTTTAGTGTTTTATTATCAAGGTTTCCCATTTGTTATTAGATTTGATGATAGAATTGAAAGTTCGTATGGTTCTTATTTTTCAATAAGTGAAGCTTCAGATTTTTCCTTAGTTCTGAGAGATGTAAGTGGATTTTCCGTAGACCAGTTGGATTTTCTAACAAAGTCAAATAATGTACAAGTGTATTTAGAAAAAACAGATTTGAAATTTGAAAGGGAAGATGTATTTTTGAAAGCCTACAGTACCTTTTGAATGATTATCTTACTATTTTATTTTTTTCCATAAATACGAAGTTTGGCTTTCCTCTTAGGTTGTAATCTGATATCATAACTTCTCCATATGCTCCGGCGCTTCTTATTGCTATATGGTCTCCTCTGTTGGTTAATGGAAGTAAAACATTTTTTGCGAAACAATCTGTGCTTTCACATATTGGACCATGTATATCATATATGTTTGTAGGCTTTTCATGTATTTTGGTTAAGTTTTGTATCATATGGAAAGCCTCATAGAGTGCTGGCCTTATTAGGTGGTTCATACCACTGTCTAATATCAATAATTCCTTATTGGCGAATTCTTTTTTGAATAGGACTTTAGATATCAGTGTTCCACATTGTCCCACTACTGATCTTCCAGGTTCTACACAGACTTTAACATTTTTGGGTTTTGATAAAAATTTTCTAAGTGTGTCAAAATATTCTTTGAAATTTGGAATATTGTTTGGATTGTGGTAGTCTATTCCCAATCCACCTCCCAGATTCAACATTTTTAAATTAAATTTTCTTTCTAACACAAACTCTATTATTTCGTTTACCCTTATACATAAGTTTTTAAATACTGACATGTCTGTTATTTGTGATCCTATGTGGAAGTGGAGTCCTATGAATTCTATAGAGGAAGATTTTTTTATTTTATCAAGTGCTGAACCCAAGTATTCAAAATTTATCCCAAATTTGTTTTCAGATAGGCCGGTTGTTATAGCTTTGTGTGTGAGAGGGTCAACATTGGGATTAACTCTCAAAGAAACTCTGGCCGTTTTATTTAACTCTTGAGATATTTGATCTACTACTTCTATCTCTTGTATGCTTTCAATATTTATTGATTCTATATCGTTTATAATTGCCAATTTTATTTGTTCATCTGTTTTTCCAACACCTGACATCACTATGTTTTTGAACCCGAATTCTAAAGCTAATTTTAGCTCTCCTATGCTTACCACCTCTGCTCCTAACCCTTTTTTTCTTATTACTTCCAAAATTTTGGGATTAGAATTTGCTTTTAATGAATAAAAGATTAAAAAATCTTTACTGTTTGATAACAGATTGTCTGTTGTTTTCTCTAAAATATCAATGTCATAGAAGTAAGATGGAGTGGGAATTTCTGTTAAAAGATCCTTGATCTTTTCTATCATATGAATAACTCGTTTAACTTGTTAAGTGCTTCTTTTTTGTAAGCTGTATCTATTACGAATGTTATATTGTAATCGCTGCTTCCATATGATAACATTCTTATTGGTATTTTTTCAAGTGAGGTTAGAACTTTTTGTAGGTAGCCTGGCTTATTTTTGGGAATGTATCCCACACAAGCAATTACTGTATTGTTTTTAATTACTTCTATATTTGCAAATGTTGATAATTCATCTACTATTTCGCTTAAATGAGTGTCATCATCTATTGTTAATGATACTGATATTTCTGAAGTTGTAATAACATCAACTGGGACTTTGAATCTTTCAAATGTTTCAAATATTTTTCGTAGGAATCCATAAGCCATGAGCATCCTGTAGCTTTTTATTTGAATAATTGTTATGTTATCTTTGGCTGCTATTGCTTTGAAACCTTCTGATAGTATTAAGTTAGTTATAACTGTGCCTGCTGCAAATGGATTAAAGGTGTTTTTTAAGATTACAGGAATTGAGTTCTTTTGTGCAGGTAAAACTGTGGATGGATGTAGAACTTTTGCTCCAAAATATGCTAACTCTGCTGCTTCATCGAAAGTGAGATAGTTAACAGGATAGGTGTTTTCTACAAACCGAGGATCGTTATTGTATACCCCACTTACATCAGACCATATCTGAATCTCTTTTGCCTTCAATACATATCCTATTATTGAAGCGGTGTAATCACTACCACCTCTGCCCAAGTTATCTATTTCACCTAAGTGATTCCTGCAAATATATCCCTGAGTTATGTATAAACTTTTTGAAGAAAAAATATTTGAGGCTACTGAATTGATATATTCATAATCTGGTTCTCTTTCTTCATTAATTTTGATGAAATCCAAGGCATTAACGAATAAATTTTCCACTCCTTCTTGTAAAAGAAAGTTGTGAAAAATAAAAGATGTTATTAATTCACCCTGTGCAACTATTATTCTTTCTTCCCTCTTTGTCAAATTATTGCTCTCATTCTTTACATTAGTAATAGTATTTATTGTTTCTTCTAAAAATATTGTACATGTATCTTTAAATCTGTCGTACAGTAGTTCTTCTATTATGTTCAAAAATTTTTCTCTGAAGGTTTTTATTTCTGAATCTATACTTTGCTTGTTTTTCAAGTTATCACAAATTTTGAACAATAAGTTAGTGATTCCGAAAACTGCTGATAAAACAATTACCAGATCTTTACCATTAGAGTTTATTTCGTTTATTATTATGTTTTTAACTTTTCTTATGTTAGTTGGGTTTGCCAAACTACTTCCGCCAAATTTGAATACTTTCATAGTATTCCTCCTATTTCTAAAAATTTAGCTAATATATTGTAAGACTTTGGCTAATATATTTTTTTCATCTATGTTCTCCAAATCTACTTTTTCCACTAGAGATCCTTTACTTAAAGAGGGAACAAGATAAATTAATAATTCTTGTTGATTGAAGATGAAAAATATTGATATCTCATTTATATCGAAAATTTTTATTATCATCATATCAACAGATTTTTGTATTTCATATCCCATGAAATTTTTAGCAAATGTATCTTGAAAAATTTTTTCAATATTTTTTGAAATCATTTCAACCTTTTCTATGTATTTATTGAATTCTATTAAGTAGGTATTATCAATTTTCAGGTTATCTTTATTTAGAGTTGAGATTATTTCGGATATTGTTTGAAACCTTTTTGAGGGATCTAACTCAACGCACTTTAGTAGTACTTTTAGAAACATATCTGATATTTTTTCTTTAGATTTCTCTGTTGCTTTCTCAAGATAGCTTTTGTGGAGTTCCTTATCAAAATTGGATTTTTGTTCAAATGGTTTAATGTTAGATATAATTTCTAAAAAAGTCATTCCCAATGAAAATATATCGTTGTACGGTTGTGGTGGTAGTTTCTGATATTGCTCTGGAGGTGAATATCCTGGACTGACAAAAACAATATTGTTGTTCAAAAAATTGGATATCCCAAAATCTATTATCTTCACACTGTCGTTTTGGAAATCCACCATTATGTTTGAAGGTTTTATGTCTCTATGTATAATTGATTTTGAATGAAGATAATCTATTGCGTTGAGTGACATTATGAAGTACTTAAGGATTTTTTCTTCTGGTAAATCATTGTTCTTTCTAAAATATGTTTTTATATCTTCTCCTTCTATGAATTCCATAACATAAAAAAAGTTGTTATTAAAATAAAAACTATCGTAAAATTTTGATATATTTGGATATTTTATGAGTCTTAAAATGGAAATTTCTGAGATAAAACTTTCTATGAACAGGTTTTTGTAATGTTCTAATTTCAACTGTTTGATTGCAAAAATTTTGGGTATTTTTAAATGTCTGACTTTATAGACATTACCCATTCCACCAGAGTTAAGTAGTTCCAAAATTTCATAGGTATTGAATATTATTTCTCCTGTATTGAAAACTTTCATTAGCTTCACCTTGTCTTACTCCTATTTTAAATTCTCCTTTTGAGATGTTGTTACCTTTATTCCAAGTATCTGTTTATGGAAAGTTTATAGGCGTTTAATATTGAGTTTTCTGTTATTTGGTCTTGTAGGTTTATGTCTGCTATTGTCCTCGAAATTTTGAGTATCTTATGAAATTTCCTTATTGATAGTTTTTGTTTTTCGTATATTTTTTCTATGATTCCTTTTGCTTGAGACGTTAATTTTGCTAAACAATATTCATTTATCTCTTCTATTGATAGTTCTGAGTTAGATTTAGTTTGGTTTCTTTTTTCTCTGTTTTTATAAGAGTTATATATCAAGTTTAGATAGTATTGATGTGTTGTATTTTTTTCTCTCGAAGCTTCCTCAAAAGATATATTGCTTACTTCTATGAAAATGTCTATTCTATCAATAATTGGGCCTGATATTTTGGACCAGTATTTTGATATTTGGCTACTGTAGCATGTGCATTCTTTGATATTTGTCTTGTAGTATCCACATGGACAGGGATTCATGGCTGCTATCAATAAAAAATCACATGGGTATTCTGCTTTTGATTCAACTCTCGAAATAACTATTTTTTTGGTTTCTAAAGGTTCTCTTAGGGATTCTATAACGCTCCTGTTAAATTCTGGAAATTCGTCTAAAAAAAGTACCCCTTTGTGAGCAAGTGTTACCTCTCCCAATTTGGCATCTTTTGAACCTCCTACTATTGAGGCATATGACGAAGTGTGATGAGGGTTCCTATATGGCCTTACTTTTTTAAATTTTATCCAATAGTTGAAGTCATATCCAGCTAAGTTGTATATTTGAGCAATTTCTATGAATTCTCTTTCTGTTGGAGGAGGAAAAAGACAAAGAGCAGATTTGGATAAAATTGATTTACCAGTTCCAGGTGGACCTATCATCAGAACGTTATGTTTTCCGCTTACCGAAACCGCAAGAGCATACTTGGCTAAATCTTGACCCCTTATATCATTAAATAAATCTGATAATTCCTCATTGGATATTTGAATTTTCTCTTCTTCAAAGTCGTTACAAATACTTATCTTTTCTATATTAAATATTTCTGACAGTGATGAAATGAACTTTATCTTAAGTGGCAAGTAATTTTTTAGTATGGATATTTCATCTTTGTTGGCTAGTGGTAAAATTAAGAAACTGTAATTTGATAAAAAATCTCTTAAATTTAGTATATAGTTTAGTATTCCTCTTACTGGTAGTATTGAGCCACTTAATGATATTTCTCCAGCTAAAATTATATTGTCTTCAAGTTTCAAGTAATCCATGGCTTTGAGAATAGAAACTGCTATAGGTAGATCAAAATGGTTACCCTGTTTGGTTACATCTACCGGGTTGAGATTTATGGTAATCTTTTTGGGAGGTAGTGTGATACCCACTGAGTTTAGTGCACTTTTTATCCTATCTTTTGATTCTTGTATAGATTTTGAAGGTAGCCCTATTATGTTAAAGGAAGGGACACCTTTGGAAATGTGACACTCGGTTACTATGAATGGGGGTTTTGAGAAGAAAGTGAAAGTTTTAGAATACATTCATACATAATAACCTGCACCAAAATCTTCTTCTTTCCACTTTGACATATTTTCAATCGCCATATCAAGAGCGATGTTCAAATGTTCTGTGGCTTCAGCTGCTAAATTTAACGACTGCTCCTTAATTTTATCTATCTCTTGAAATAGGTTTTCTTTTACTTCTTCACTCTGAGCGTTATTTAATTCTTCCAATAATTCGGGGAGAACCTTCAATTCATTGATTGCCTGAAGAAACATATCTATACCTGTCAATCCTATTTCTATTTGCTCTTTGAAGTATGGCAATAAATCTTCTGGTATTTCCATGTTGCTTACTAGGTTCCCAGCTTCTTCTATTTTGTAATACATGTTATCCAAGATTTCATAATATTCTTCATAGGATATTTCATAGGATAAAAGTTGTTCAACTTTCAATCTTATTGTGTCGTAGTTTTTTGTAACTTTGACTCTTGCGGGTCTAGCAACTGCCTGAGATATTTTGGGAAGAGGAGAACCACATTTCAAACAGTAATTTTCGGAATCTGGATTACTGTTTCCACATTTAATACAAATCATACTCACTTTGAAAACCCCAAAAATAACATTTTTTCATAATTTAGAATTCTATTTACAAAAATTTCTTCCTTCTAATAATGATTTTCAATTTTTATGCAATATTCATTCTCATTTTTATCCATTTATTTGTTTTATGTTGTATGGTGAATCCCAAATTGGTATAGAGTTTAAGAGCTTTTTGATTGTTTTTACCTACCCACAGTATAACTCCATTAACTTTTTTATTTTTTTCTTTATTTTTTTGCTTTGACCTATTTATAAATTCATATATCAGTTGTGTGGCTATACCCAACCCTCTGAATTCTTTTTTTACTACTAACTCATGTATATTCATTACGTAGTTTGATGAATCTTTGTCATAATAGTAAGTATCTCCTGCTATGAATCCTATAATTTCATTGTCTTTAGTAGCCAATATTACCAATGAACTGTCTTTGTTATGATTGTATAGCCACTCTATATAGTTAACTACGTCATTTCTATTTTTGTAGTAATAATCGTCCAAATCTTCGTAGGCTTTTTGATAAAGCTCGGCCATTTCTTCTTGGACTTTCAGGAAATCTTGATTATCTTCAATTTCGAAGAACTTTATTAAGTTTCAGGTGAAATTATCCTTGGAATATAAAGTTTTCCTACTTACTATTAGCATAACTTACCACCTTCCCTACTTTATATTTATTGAATTATTTAGAAAATCCCTTATTTTTTGACAAAAAAAATGCCAATATTGAATGGGTTGCGAATACATTTAAGCTTTCTATTCTAACCTCTATCTTTATTGATTTACTTTTTTTTAAAACTCTCTTAACTTCTTGGTTTATCCCGGTTTCTTCGTTACCAAGTATGAAGAAAGAGATTTTTTGAGTTAATTCTAAATCATTTATATTTTCAGATGCTTCCTTGTTTTCTAATAAGAAAACTTCTATTTCTTCTTCCAAATTACTCAATATCTGTTTAAATTCATTTATATTAAATATCTTTATATTTTGTTCGAAAACGTATCCTTTTGATGCTCTTATAACCCTGGGGTTAAGGGGAAAAACAGAGTTACCCAATAGTATAACGCTGAAAATGTTGAAAGCGGAGTTTGTCCTTAGTATACCACCCAAATTCCATGGATTTTGTATGGAATCTAAAACTATACATATCCCATTTTTCCTCAGCAAGTCAACAAAGTTATCAGAGTAATTGTATATGTTTTCTGGAATCCTTATCAATACACATATTTGAGGGTTGTCAATATTTAGTATTTTCTTTAGAGTTTCCTCCTCTATGAACTCTATATCATTTTTAAAATTTCCAAAATGGATATCTATTTGTAGTTTATCTAAATCGATTCTTGAGTTTGTGAAGATTTTCTCTATTGGAAATTTGTAATACGATTTCAATTTCAGAAATGTTTTAAATGTTTCTAAATCATCAATTATCGTTAGTTTTTTTTTCTTTGCAAACTTTGAATCAGCTTTTATCCTCTGTATTAGACTAAGAAGTTTCATCAAAAGTTATTTCATTCGGTATTTTATTCCATATTTCTTCTGGGAACACGAATATTTTTGGTAACTGTGGTAAAGTTTGAATAGTTATTTCATAATCCTGGAAAATTTCTTTTCCTGGATAATTTATTTCATCAACTGATGAACTGATCCATGTTGTAAAGGAGGTTTTATAATGAATGGGTATGGAGATCATTGATTTTAGCTGTTCCATAACAACCAAGAATTCTTTGGGCCCTAACGTATATCCTCCTCCACCTACTGGTGCTATCATGACATCAACAATACCTATTTCTTTGATATGGTTTTCTTTTAGTGTATGCCCCAGATCTCCACAATGACTTACTTTTATGCCATCAATGTTGAATACCCATATAGTATTAGGGCCAAATTTTTTACCTTCGAAACTGTCATGAAAAGTCGGTAATGCTAAGAACTCTATTGTTTCATTTTTTTGTGTTTTTATTTCAAAGGAGGATAAAAAATTTGATGTTCTCCTGAGAATTTTGGGGTTTCCTTTTACGAGAAAACCCCCATTGTGGTCAGGGTGATCATGAGATATTAAAACTATATCAGCTTCTAATGAGGGAAATTTTCTATTTACCTTGAGATTATATGGGTCAATGACTATCCTTGAACCCTTACGTGTTATTATTAGTATGGAAGAATGCCCTAAATACATTAACCTCATATTATATCTTAATTATTTTCCCCTTTATAAGAATTATTGTATAAATTGAAATAATTAGCATCCAGGTCCAGTATTCTGTTCTCAAGATTGGTGTTAACCTGAATCTACCTTGTTGAGGGATTTTCTTTAAATTTATTAGCCATCTTGGGACAGAACTTTTATACTTTAGATAACTTTCTCCAAACTTTTCTTCGAGAAACTTTTCTTCTGCAGGTATAACGAAAAAATTGTAAAACGCTATATAAATACTAATTGTTATTATTGTAATGATTATCGTTATTACTATTCCGTATCCTCCAAAAGCAAAGATTACCAATCCACTTGCTATCAGTGTATTAGCTATATATACGGGATTTCTGGTGTATCTGTAAGGCCCTGCGGTTATTAAATTTGCAATATTTGGGGTTTCATCTCTGCTTTTAACTCCTAAATAACCTAAACAGATTGTTCTTAATATTGCTCCAATTAGTATTAGAATTGTCCCTGTTATTAAGGAACTTATGTTTGGGTTTGCTAAAATGATTGTAATTATTGCTAGAGGTATTGGGAATAGAGCCCTGTATCTGAAACCTAATGTTGAAACATCTTTCACTTTCTTGTAATTGGACAAAAATTGCAACCCTTCCTTCAATATGTAATTTTTTTAGATATCTACGGTTTACTGAAACTTATTCATTGTTATAACAAAGAGGGAAGCTCCTACTGTTTGGTTTGTGTTTTCTCCTACAGTTCTTTTTAGAAAATTCATTTTTATTGACACCGAACGATTCGAAGTGTTTGTTCTTACCTCAAAAACATAGATGTTATTTGATAATAGAACTATACTTCTGCTTGCTCTTGGACTTAAATTTATACCGTTTATTGTTAATGTGTTAATGTTATTTCTTGTTATCTGGTCTATTGGATCTGAATGAAGTG
>JAOABG010000040.1 GCA_026418475.1 bacterium
CATCTATATACGGGATAATTCCCAATGATACTATTGAAAAGTTATAGAGTGCTCCTCCTGTAAAAATACCAAAAAGTGTAAATAGCCCACCTTGGTTTCTTATGAAATCTCTCCATATTTCAAGATTTATACCTGGGATAACTATGTTTGTAAGTAAAACAAAGGTAGAGACAGCTATAATTAAAAATCTTATTCTGTTTATTAATTCTTTATATTGTACACTTTCATATATTTTCTGTAGTTTAACATTTGTTGTCATTTTACATCCTTTCTGAATTTATTTTCTGATATTTGTCATCTTTGATAATTCTAATTTATTTAATTCTAATAAATATATTGTTAATCCTTCTAATAATGTTGCTAATGATATTATTACTTTGTCTTTTTTTAGTTCTTTTAGAAGATAGGTTATGAAATCGAGGGCTTTTTTTACACTTTCTGTTCTGTCTTTGAGATGAGGATATTTTTCTATCAATTCTTTATCTTGTAGATTAACAATTGATTTATAGAATTTTTGTATCTGTTTTGTTTTGAGAATGTAAAAGAATTTTTGTGGATTCTTTATTTTTCTTATTGAAAAAAGGCTTGATATGAAACTACCACCTATTAGTATTAGTTCTATATTTTTCATTTGAGAGTA
The DNA here is from genome assembly GCA_026418475.1 of bacterium. GTDB lineage: Bacteria > DRYD01 > DRYD01 > DRYD01 > DRYD01 > DRYD01. The sequence continues at coordinate 641 of JAOABG010000040.1, forward strand.
AAAATTTATGAAGTCTTGTGTGAATTCGTACTCATTTGTTTGAGACAAACATCCAAATTTGTAAAAGAATTTTCTATACTCGCTTTTATTTTTCACTGTTATTTCTGTACTTGCTCCTCCTAGGTCCAAAACTACGTAATTTTTGAAAAAAAATTCTACTGCTTTGTTGGAATAATATGATTCTTCTTCCTGAGTTATTATTTTAAATTCTGTATCGATATCATTTAGGTATTTTTTGTTAATTTTTATTATCTTTTTTGTTGTGGGTTTAGTGTGTCTGTAGAATTCTGTTCCTACTGCTAAAGTCAATATTTGGTCGATTTTTGAATTATTGGTTATTGATTTTAGAATTTTCTTTATGTTTTGTATGAATTTTCCCATTTTTTCTTTATATTTTTTTATGTTTTCTTCTTTTTTAATTTGATGAACAAATGAACCTTTGTTGATTATTTTTAGGATTTTTTTTTGGTATAGTGAGATAAGGTATTTATTGGTGTTACTTCCAAAGTCTATTGTTAATATTAATGTTTTCATAAATTATCATTTTTTTTATTCTGTATTTGTTCCTTTATTTTTCTTTATTTTTAATTTTTTAAGAAGGATAAATTGAGGTTTTATAAAATATTTTATTGTAAATTTGTTAATGAAGGAGGGCTGAAAATGAGAAAAATATTGACAATAGTGCTGTTTGTAATGATATCTTTGTTTTTTGTAAAATTTTCTCATGCTCAAAATTATTACACCTATAATACTGTTGGGGTTAATGATAATAAGTATTCAATTGGTGTGGGTGTATGGAGTGCAGAGTTGGCTGGTGATACTTTTGCTCCATCTACTGTGTTTACAACTGATTTGGAAAGTGACCTGGGATTTGGTAATACCAAAGCTATTTTAACATTTGATTTTAACTATAGATTTTCAAACTTGAATGGTGCTGGTGTATCATTTTTCTCTGGATCTCATAAAGCTGTAAGAACACTAACAAGAAATATAACCTTACCTGGTGATCCATCTGATGTTAATATTGCTTCTGGGAGAACTGTTTTTACTGATATAAATTATAGTGCATTCGATTTATATTATAGGAGATACTTTGCTACTGAAACAAATTACAATTTTTATGGATTGGTGGGTGTTAGATTTAATAATCTCAGTGCCGATTTTTCAACCAGTACTGCTCCTTTGGTATCCACTGACTTTAATGTTGCAACTGCTTATTTGGGTATTGGTGGGGATTTCAAACTTTCTGAAAATATCAATGCTTTCTATCAAGCCCAAGGATTGAGCTTGTCTTTTAGTGGTGACAAAATTAATTTCATTGAATATAAGCTGGGATTAGAATATAAGTTTACCCAAAATTGGGGATTAAATATTGGATATAGATACAATAATACTAAAGCAGAAGATGACTTCTCAAGATCTCTAAAGGTTAAATATCAAGGATTGACTTTCGGTATATCAGGAAAGTTCTAAAAATTTATGAAAAAAATTGAAAAATATAAAAAAATTAAAAATTATAGAAAAGGGGGTAAAGTAAAATGAGGAAAATCCTGATTAACAAAATGTTAATAGCTTTTGTCATTTTACTAATTGCTTTAAATTTTGCTCATAGTAAGGAAATGGTTGCTTATGAGGGTGGAATATATTCAGAACAGCAGTCTCCATTTTATCAAGGATTTGAAATAAAACTTAAGGGATGGGCTTCTAAATTAAGCGGTAATACTTCTTTTGATCCAGCTGCTTCTTATGGAACAACCAGAGGAACTGCTTTTAATAATCCTCAGGTTTTTGATTTGGAAGATGTTTACGGATTTGGTGGTACTAAGACATCTTTACAACTTGATGTAAGAAAAGAAATAAATGACAAATCTTTTGGTTATCTTTCGTATTTTACTGACAGTAGAAAGTCACAAGTTAACTTGGTTAGTCCAGTTGCTTTCGTTTGGAATGAGGTTTCTCAACCAGGGGACTCAACGCCAGGTGTAACTTATTTAACTGCTGGGAGTAACTTATCTACTGCTATAAAAATAAATACTTTTGATATAGGCTATGGTTACTATATAGGTAAAAAATATGACAAGGGTTACGTTGCTGCAATTATTGGTATAAGATTTAATAATTTGGCTGTTGATTGGACATATTCTGGTGCTTTGAATGGAAGCGATATTTATAGAAAGAGAGGGGCATCTGGATTTATTGGAGTTGAAGGTAAATACAATTTTAGCGAGAATTTAGCGGGGTACCTTAAAGTTAATGGTGGAATAGTTGGAGGAGCAGGAAATAGGATAGGGCAATTTGAATATGAATTGGGTACTAATGTTAAATTGACAAATTCTTTGCATCTTGAACTTGGTTATAAATATGCAGATATCAAAGCAAGAGAAGATATAGGTAGCAAAATTAATATGAAATTACAAGGAATAAATGGAGGGTTGGTCTTCAAATTTTAAAAAGTTTTTTGTTTAATATGATTTAATATATATATTGTTAGTTATTTATTTTGTGGGTTGTTAGAAGTTTTTTGTAAGTAAATTTTCAATATTACAAGGTAATTTAGTTTTAATATTAGAAGAAAATTTAGTTCGAATATTCATAAAGACAATCCTGTGGGTTTGGATTATGCATGAATTTTCTTTGGCCAGAGCAACTAAAGATACCATTGTTAATAAATATAATGGTTTACATAAGTTTATTATATACATAGGACAAATTCAGCAAATTGATATCGAGCTTTTTAAACAGGCTATGCTTGATGAAATAAGGGAATTTAATATAGAGGTATATTTTGAGGAGATTCCAGCAAAGATGAAGTGTAATGCATGTCAACATGAATTCATCTATGATAAAACTTCTCTGAATTCAGAAGAACAAGAGAATATACATTTTTTACCTGAGATGATATACATATATATCAGGTGTCCAAACTGTAAATCAAATGATTTTAGTATAGTTGAGGGTAGGGGAATATTTATAAAACCATTATGATTGATGTAAGAATTGAAGGAATGAAAGATAAGCTGAAAAATGTAAAGAGAGTTATAGTGGTATGTAGTTCTAAGGGTGGAGTGGGTAAGTCAACAATTAGTTATATAATTTCATCTATTCTTTCTGAGGATATGGTTGTTGGTGTATGTGATTTTGATTTCACGGGTCCATCTCTACATATTCTTTTTAGGACTAATATGTCTTTTACGGAGAGTGATGGAATAAATCCTCCAGAAATTTATAAGAACTTATTCTTTCTTTCGGTTACTTTTTTTTCTAATGACAGGCCCTTGGCAATTAGGGGTAGTAGTATATCTGATGTTATTCTTGAGTTGTTGGCTATAACGAATTGGAATGGGGTTGAAACCCTTGTTATAGATACTCCTCCTACCATAACTGATACTATGCTTGAGATTCTTAAATATTTTCATGGTGCTGAGTTTTTTGTGGTTTCATCTAATTCTATTTTATCTTATTCTACTGTTCTTAAGTTGATTAGTATAATAGTGGAGAGAACTGGAAGGTTACCTATTTTAGTTATGAATGATCTTTCTGGTGTTGGTTTTGACAATAAGTCTAACAATACTTTTTATCAAGAACTTTTAAATTATTCTAAAAGGACACTCTTTTTTCCGTATTTAAATAATATAGAGGAGTACTATGGAAAAATTGAGGATATAAGAAAAATAGAAAGTATTAGAAAGTTCAAAAGGGAACTGGATTTTTATGAAAAAATTTAAGATAAACTCTGTTGAGTATTCAATAGATACTGAAAAAACCATATTTGAATTTTTAAAGGATATAGGAATATATGTTCCGACCTTATGTTATCATCCATATTTGAGACCTATTGGTTCTTGTCGGGTGTGTGTTATAAAAGATAGGGGTAAGTTCAAGAACTCTTGTGCAACTATTATCGATGATGGAATGGATATAGAAACTCATACTCCTGAATTGATAGAGATGAGGAAGTGGATACTCCAGTTTTTGTTCAGTGAAAGAAATCATTATTGTATGTATTGTTGTGTTACAAATGATTGTGAGTTTCAAAATTTGGGTTATTACACTGGTTTGGATCATTTTCATTTTCCTACTTTTAAAAATATTTTTGATATTGATAATTCTCATCCTTATATTCTATTTGATAATAATAGGTGTGTTTTATGTTCAAGATGCGTTAGAGTTTGTTCTGAAGTTGCGGGACATTTTGTGTTATCAGAGAACAATAAAGGTGAACATTCAATAATTGTTGCTGATAATGGTGTTCAGTTTGGTAAGTCTTCTTGTACTTCTTGTGGTCTTTGTGTTCAGGTCTGTCCGACTGGAACATTTGTGGATAAATATTCCATGTATCTTGGTAGGTCTTGGGAAACCCAAAAAATAGGTTCATATTGTTTTTCTTGTCCTGTTGGATGTGGGATTGAAATATACAAAAGAGGAAATAATATAGTTAAAATTTATAGTGATTGGGATTCATTTACTAAGGGACTCATATGTCATAAAGGTAGGTATGAAGCTGTTATAAATTACAGAAAATATAAAAATGGAAGTAATATTGATATTTATGAAAATTTAAATAAAATTGTAAAAGATATTGATGAAAGTTCTGTAGCTGTTGTTGATGGAACCCTTTTTAATGAAGAAATAGAAAAGATCAGAGGTTTATTCCCAAAAACTTTTGCTTTGTATAAGGTTAATCCCAAAATATTGGATAATCCTATCAGTTTTGATGAACTTGATAATTATCAGACTTATATTATAGCTGGATGGGATTTAAATAAAGAATACGGAACAATTGGATCTGTTATCAAAAGAAATAAATACTATAGAAATTGTAAGGTAATTTATCTTGATGAGGGAAAATTTGAAATATCAGGTAAGACTATATTTATATACAAAAATTATTATAGTTCAAATTTTTTAAATGGATTGGATTGTGATCATTTAGTTCTTCCACTTAATACTAATGATGTTGGATTGTTAAAGTTAATTGGAAACAAAACTTTACAAGAAATTGATAATTTAGAATACTCTTCTCTTTTTATTTTTTCAAGAGATTTGAATCTCAATATTTCAAACATTACTGGTCGGTTTAAAAGAAGGTTTTTGTTTACGATAGATGTTGATCGGTACTCTGAGTTGTTTGATGAGGTTTTTCCCATAGTTTCTGAATTTGAAGTTAAGGGAAGTTTTTACAACCTTTTTAATCAGCTATTATGTGTTGATCGCGTTTTTGATAGGGAGGTTGTATGAAAAAAAAGAAATTGGTTTCTACTATTTGGTGTGAAGGCTGTTCAGGATGTCATATGTCGTTTTTGGATATGGATGAAAAACTGGTTGATTTAATAAAGAAGGGGATGACTTTCAGTGCAACCCCATTTACGGATTTGAAAATTCCTCCACATGGAACTGATATTGGAATAATAGAAGGTTCTGTAGCAACAGATACCCAAGAGGAAGAAGTGAAAATGATGCGGGAGAGATGTAAGATAGTGATAGCAATAGGAGACTGCGCAGTTTTTGGTGGGATTCCAACTATGAGAAATAAATATAAAACCACAGAGATTTTTAGTAGAGCCTATAAACAAGCTGAAACCAATCATAACCAACATTTACCTTCTGGTGAAGATATAAGTAAATTACTTGATAGAGTAAAGCCTGTTAATGAAGTAATAAAAGTGGATTATTACATTCCTGGTTGTCCTCCAACACCTGAAGCTATATATGAAGCACTATCTAAACTTATAGAAGATCAGAGTCCAGAACTGAAAGGAAAATTGTTATCTTATGAATAGTGGGGAAAAAATAACTATATATCCTGTTACTCGAATTGAGGGGCATGCTAAAATAACCATACACTTGGATAAAGACAGAAGGATAGATAAGGTGCTTTTTCATGTTGATCAGTTCAGAGGATTTGAAAAATTCATTGAGGGTAGATATTTTGAGGAAGCTCCAATAATTACAGCTAAGATATGTGGTATATGTCCTTTGAGTCATATTCTTGGTGCTGTTAAAGCTGGAGATATGATAATGAATGTGCAGATACCATATACTGCCAAGCTATTGAGAACTCTTGCTCATTTGGGACAGATTATACAGTCTCATTGTCTTCATTTCTTTTATCTTGCTTCTCCTGATTTGTTATTGGGTTGGGATGCTGATCCTGCTATAAGGAACGTCGCAGGGTTGATAGAAAAATATCCCGATTTTGCTATGAAAGGTATAAAGCTTAGAAAATTTGGCCAGACTATTATAGAATATGTTGGTGGGGCAAGAATAAACCCTAAGAATTTTGTTGCTGGAGGTGTTTCTGCTCCACTTACTGTCCAACATAGAGATAGTCTGCTTTATCAAATTGATGAAATGATTTCTTATTGTCTAGAAGGATTAGAATTTATAAAAAATTATATAGAAAATAATAAATCTTTTGTTCAATCTTATGCGAATTTCAAGACCAATTTTATGGGATTGATCAATAATGGTAACTGGGAAGTATATGATGGCAAAGTAAAAGTTATTGATGAAAAAGGCGATAATATTTATGAATTTTTGCCTGAACATTATTTATCATATATAGCTGAATATATTGAGGATTGGAGTTATCTTAAGTTTCCTTTTTTAAGAATTTTGGGTTATCCCAATGGTGTTTACAGGGTTGGTCCATTGGCCAGGTTAAATATTTCTGATAATCTTCCTACTCCTATAGCAGAAAGGGAATTTAAAGTATTTAAGCAGTTGGGAACTCCTATTCATGAATCTTTTTATTATCATTATGCAAGGATGATAGAAGTGTTACATTCTATTGAAAGAGTCAGAGAAATACTGCTAGATCCTCAAATTCTTGATAAAGATGTTTTTGTTAAGGGTATGATTGAGAGAGAGGAAGGAATAGGAGTAATTGAGGCTCCACGAGGAACACTCATACATCACTATTGGGTTGATGAAAATGGAACTATAGTTAAATGTAATATGATAGTTGCTTCAGGGAATAATAATTGGGCTATGTCTAAGGCTGTTGAGACTATAGCCAATAAATTTGTTGATCCTCAGGAAGTTAAGGAAGAAGCGCTTAATCTTGTTGAAGGTGGTATAAGATGTTATGATCCTTGTTTATCTTGTTCTACTCATGCTGTGGGGCAAATGCCAATGGTTATTGAGTTTTACGATTCTGAAAAACAACTCATAAACAAGATTATTAGAGAATGAAAGTAATTGTTGTTGGAATAGGTAATGATCTTAGAGGTGATGATGGGATTGGCCCAGAGTTTATCAGAAGAATAAAAGGTGTTGATAAACTGGTTTCTAATTTTCCAGATCTATCTATTGCTGAAAAAATAAAAGACTATGATATTGTATTTTTTGTTGATGCTTCTATAGATGTTGATAAATTTGAAATTCTTCAAATAAATACTCCTAAATTATCAACTCTTTCACATGATTTATCTATTGAAAACATTTTTCATATATCTAAATCAATGTATAACAACAGCTTAAGGGGTTACATTTTAAAAATAAGAGGATACAATTTTGGTTATACTCATGAGATCAGTAAATATGCTGAGGAGAATATTGGACTTGCTGTCGAGTTTTTTTACAATTTTTTGAAATCAAATCTAAATAGATGATATAATTATAGATTTAATGTAAATTTATTTTGGGGGTGATTATTTTATGGTGGTAGATAAAATTTTGAATGATAGATCTGTTTGTGATTATTGTCTGAATGAAATAATTAAGATAAAAGAGAAAAGATACTTTTATCCTTTTGTGGGTTGTTCTGAGTGTGGATCTTTTTTTTCCACTTTGCATTTTGATTCTAATCCCTATTTCAATATTTGTCACTCTTGTAGAAATGAGTATATGGATAGTTCTCATAGAAGATATAATTATCCATTTGTTTGTTGCTCTGATTGTGGTCCTAAGGTTTTCTTACTTGATAATCAAGGACAGGTTTTTACTTTTGATAACTATAGGGAATTATTTAAAAATGTTTCTGATTATATTATAAATTGTGAAGTATTAGTTTTCAAAACATCAAATATTTTTTATTTTATTTGTGATGCTATTAATGATGAAAGTGTCAGTAATTTGAGGAAGATCAAGAAAACTTTTAAATCTCTACCTGTTATGTTTAAAAATAGGCAAATGTTTGAGAATTATGTTAGAACTGATGAAAAAGTTGATTTTGTCAAAGATTTTGATATAAAAATTGTAAGATGTTATGAATCACGATTGTCTTCAAGTATTGGGATTACTGATTATATTGCTTTTTCTATAGCTTGTGATCCATTTTTTGTTCTTTTATTTGAATTTTTGGATAGACCCATAGTTTATAGCAGTGTTAATATTTCATCAGAAAGCCCATATATATCTAATGATGAGGTAGTCTCTAAATTTTCTAAGGATATTAACCATTTTGTTATGAATGATTTAGAGATAAAGACTGTTCAAGATTACTCAATAGTTTATAATTCAATAGGTGTTTGTATAAGAAGGGGGATTGGTAGGGTAGGAAAGGTTATAGAAACAAACTATAGTTTTAAGGATTGTGTTTGTTTGGGACCAGAGCTTGAAAGCTCTGTTTGCTCGTCTACTAATAATAAAGTATTTTTGTCTACGAGGTTAGGCCATCTAATTAATGAACACGTTTTTAAAAATTATGAAAAGATTGTTTCTAATATTATTTCTGGTTTTGTTCCTGAAGTTATTGTCTGTGATTTACATCCTTATTATTTGTCTACAGAGCTTGCCAAAAATATTTCTGAAAATATGAAAATAGAGCTAAGACAGGTTCAGCATCATAAAGCTCATATATATTCTCTGATTATCGACAAAGGTATAGAGGGTAATGTTATAGGATTTTCTTTTGATGGAACTGGGTATGGTGAAGATGGAAATATATGGGGAGGCGAGGTTTTTATTGGTGATTTATATAACTTAGAGCGGGTTGCACACTTTAAATATATACCTATTGTTGCAGGTGATAGTGCTATAGAGAATGCTGTACTTATAGCTCTTTCTTTTGTGGCAAGATATATCCCAGAAAAGATGGATCTTTTTAATCAAGTAGCAAAACTACAGAGAGATATAATTTCTAAACAAATTCAGACAAATACTAATGTTTACCACACTTCTTCAGTAGGTAGGTTGTTTGACATTGCCGCTGTATTACTGAAAATAAGACAGGATAGTAAGATAGCTTTCTCCGGACAAGCTGCAATTGAACTCGAAAAGCTGGCACATGGTTCCACTGTATCTGACCACCTACCATTTGAAGTATATGAAAACGAAAACGTACTTAATATTGACTTATTGGAATGTTTTAGGTATATTATAGAGAGAAGAGAATTTGAAACTTATAGTGATATAGCTAGAAAGTTTCACAATACAATAGTAGAAGCAATGTTTTCTGTTGCTACAAAGTTAAGGGATAAGTATGGAATAGAACAGGTTGGCTTCTCGGGAGGTGTGTTCCAAAATAAGATATTGTGCTACCAAATATTAAAAAGGTTTAAAGATTTCAAAATTAATTTTCATAGAGATATTCCACCCAACGATAGCGGTATATCTTTAGGGCAACTACAGGCAGCATTGAGAAATTAGTGTGATGGGGGTGTAGCAAAATGTGTTTAGGAGTTCCTATGAAAATTATCCGAAAAAGAGATAATGAAACTGCTATAGTTGATATGGGAAGTAGCAAATTGGAAATATGTACTTCTCTAACACCGGAAGCAAAAGAGGGGGACTATGTTATTGTTCACGCTGGGTTCTCAATATCCATTCTTTCCGATGAAGAAGCAGAATATATAATACAAACTGTTCAAGAAGGAGAAAAAGTATCAAATGTTCAGTAAAATTGAGATAAGGAATTTTAAATGTTTTAGAGAGCTTGAGATAAATGATTTAAGAAGAATCAATGTTTTTGTTGGTATGAATAATGTGGGTAAGACAGCTTTGTTAGAAGCACTGTTTATTCATTTTGGAAGATATAACCCTGCATTAGTACTTAACACATATTTTTTCAGATTAGGAAGTACTTTTCCTGGGTTTTTGAAAAATATCAACGAAGTACCGAGAATTTTTGAAACGATGTTCCATAATTTTGATATCTCAGAAGATGCCATTTTTAAAGCCGATGCAGCTAGTGATGAAAAAAGTTTTGAAACATCTATAAGCACAAAATTGGATAAAGAAGATTATGAAGTGGTATTTAAGTTTCTTCAGAGTGGAAGTAGTCCGTATCAAAAAGATGGAGAAGTTGTTTATGAAAATATTTTTCCTTTTGTACCTTTTATGTTGGTTTTTAAATACGTTGATAAAATACGAGGTGATAAAAAAGAACTTAAGTACTATCTTGTTTTTAACTCTCCCAATCAACTTGTATTACCTGATTTTCCTCCAGGGCCACCATTTGTGACTATATACTTATCCCCTACTATCCCTTCTAATCTCCTTGATGAAGCACAAAAATATACAGAATTGGTATTAAATAAAGTTGATGATAACTTTTTGGAAATGTTAAGGGAAATCGAGCCAAGTTTGAGAAAGGTAAGTATTCTAACCTTAGGGGTATACCTTTGCTATACACTGATATTGGTTTGCCTAAAATGATACCTCTTTCTTATCTTGGAGAGGGAATGAAGAGAATAATTAATTTCATGCTATCAATAATTAAAGCTTCCAATGGAGTACTTCTAATTGACGAGATAGAAAATGGTATTCATTATTCTGTAGTCAAAAAAATGTGGAAAATTGTCAGCAATTTGTGTGAGAAACAAAATGTTCAGCTTTTTGTAACCACTCATAGTATGGAAAATTTTAGTTGGAATGAATGTATGATAAATTACAAAAAAAACAATAAAAAACTTGATTTTGCTTTTGGAATTATTCAGAACTGTCTAGAAGAGTTAATATATGATTGTATAAAATCTACAGAATATGGAAATAGAGTTTTAGACTGTATACAAGAATATTTTTCTTGCATTACGCAGAATGGTTGGAAATTTAATTCTGGTTGCAGTTTTTACAAATCTATTATCTATTCTTATATTGCTATTAAGGATGATCCTGAGAGGAGACTGGGTGAGGCTTCTCAAGCAGGATATTTTCCTTTTCAAGGAGAGAAGATACAGGTTATAAAAAATCTATTTGAGAATCCTTTAGGAGAAATACTTTAATTAAATAATTTACTAGAGGGGTAGTGTGTATGACAAACTTATCAATTATACAAAAGTTAACAAAAATAGGTAAAGAAGAGGTCAGGTTTCTGATTGATCAGATACATCGGTTGGCCTCTGATAGAGAATACTGTATTATGGAATTCTGTGGTACTCATACTCATGAGATATCAAGGTATGGTATAAGAAGTGTTTTGCCTAAGAACTTGGATTTAAAATCCGGACCTGGATGTCCTGTTTGTGTTACTGCTGCTGAGGATATTGACCATATTATGGCTATATCTGAAAAATATAACTTGGGAATAATAACTTTTGGGGATATAATTAATGTTCCGGGTTCAAATGGGACTCTTAGCTACCTCAGAGCTAAGGGTAAAGAGGTAAAAGTAGTTTATAGTCCAATTGAGTCAATAAAGATAGCCAAACAGAACCCTGATAAGAATTATCTATTGATAGGTATTGGTTTTGAAACTACTGTTCCTGGATTGGCTTATACTATCAAAAAGATAAATCAGGAAAATGTCAGGAACTTATTCTATTTTTCGTTACATAAATTAACTCCTCCGGCAATGAAGGCGCTTCTTGATGCTGGGGAAATAAAATTGGATGGTATAATAGGACCTGGACATGTATCAACTGTTATTGGAATAAAAAAATGGCAAGATTTTATTGGAAGCTATCAAATACCATTTGTTATTATGGGTTTTGAACCTGAAGATGTAATTTATGGAATCTATATTTTAATGCAGAAAATAAAAAATAAAGAATATGGAGTATACAACACGTATTTTAGGAGTGTAAGTTTCGAAGGTAATGTTGTTGCTCAAAGAGTGGTCGATGAAGTTTTCGAAATATCTGAAGCAAATTGGAGGGGATTTGGTATGATCCCTGCAAGTGGATTGGAATTAAGAAAAGAGTACTCCCATTTGAATGCAAAGGAAATATTTATTTTGAATGAGCCTATTAGAGTAAGAAAGACAGGTTGTAGGTGTGGGGAGGTTCTAAGGGGAGTTATAAAACCATATGAGTGTCCATTATTTGATAAGGTTTGTACTCCTGATAATCCCAAGGGACCTTGTATGGTATCCTCTGAAGGAACTTGTGCAGCTTATTACCTATACGAGAAAGAATAGTCTTTATTTCTCATAGGTAGTCTGAAAACTAATTATTCCATAGTTTAGTGGCAAACTTTTTGTATATCTTCATTATTTCATAAATATTATAAAAACCACTCTTTTCAGAGGTAAAATTTGATTATATTTGTTTTCTTTACTACAGTCTTCAATTCTCATAGATAAAAAGGTGTTACTAAAAATTTGTCTTATGAATAAAGATAAAACGATTGTTATATTTTTATTTCTAATCGTTAATATTGATTTTTAAGTGCTCTACCTTACAAAGTAATATAAAACGATTTCCCTATAGTATTTGAGTTTTTTTGAATATCCATAATGATATAAGAT
>JAOABG010000041.1 GCA_026418475.1 bacterium
GAACATACCAAAAAGAAACAGATGCTAAGTATTTATTACAAGATTTAAAAGAAGAATTGTTGACTCAAGAGGAGGTATTTGAAACTCAAATTGTTATGCAACAAAAAGAAGAAGAGATTATACATAAAACGGATAGCGTAGTTATTCCTGAAGTTGATGAAATCAGAGAGGAATCAAGTGAACATAAGGATACTATTAGCCTGGGGAGTGTTGAAAAAATCGAGGAAGAGGTTATTGATAAACAGAAAGTTCTTAATATAGTTGATGTTAGTAATTTATTGTTAGAATTTGAGAAGAAAGATGTTGAAATTTTGGTTGAAGGTGATAAAGTTGAAGAGAGTTTTCCTGCTAAAGATATCTCACTTGTTGGATATGATAAAATAGAAAAGATAAGTGATATTAATTTTGAAATTCAAGGAATGGAGGATTTGTGGAATTACAAAGATAAATCTCAAGAAATTATAAATGTTACTGATTTATTTTCAGAGATCTCAAAAGATAGTGATATTGGTGAATTAAAAGTTGACCAGATGCAAGAGAAAAAAGTTTCTGGTGAGATGGTCTTTGAACAAGAAAAACAATCTTTATCCAGTGGTTTTCAAGATGGGGAACTAAGCTTGGAAAGTTCTCTAAATTTAGAAATTTCTGAAGATTTTCAATTGCAACCTGTTAATACTGTTCATGAAAATTTATCAGATATTTTAAATATTGATAATTTGCTATCTGAGTTTGATAATGATGAACAGCGAAATTTAGAATTGCAAAAAGAGGAAACGATAGGTGATAGTGTGCAAAATGAGTTAGGTGAAGAGTATGGTATTCAAAAAATTGAAAATTTTGAATTGAAAGAGCATGAGGTCCAAGAGATGTTAGGTGAGCAAGCGGAAGAGCAAAAATTATCTAGTCAAAACATCGATTTACATAGTGAAGTTAAGGAGGAGAAGATTGAGTTTGAAATTTCTTTGAGCTCTGAACAAGGTGATTTGAATGATATTTTAGCTGATGTTGTAAATAAGGAAAATTTATTGTTTGATCAAAGTTTGGTAAATGGTAATGGCAGTACGGTAATTGAAGGTGAAGAAGCCAAACAACTAGTGGATAATTGGGATGTAAGTGTTACAGATGTTGAAAGGAGTTATGAGGAAGAAAAGATTATTTATGATGTTGAAAAGGTCGAAAAGGATTTGGATGATACTTTTGCTAAGATTGAAGAAAGTATTATAAAGGTTGAGGGGATAGATGAGCTTGCTGCTATTCTTGAAGAACATCAGAAAGAAATGGTTACTCCGTCATTGGGCATTGACATAGATCTTTCTAATTTGAGTGATATGGAAATAGATTTATCAAATATAGATTTATCTGATATAAATGTTGAATTTTCTGAACCTATTGATATAGGTGATATTGGAGAAGTGGATGGTGGAGCAAGTGTTTTTGTAGAGGAGATTAATCAGCAAGAACAACAGGATATTGAGAAAAAAACTGATACTGATAATAGGAATGGTTTTGTTTATAGTCAAGATATTCAGTTTAAGGTTCAGGAAATTCAAAAAGGATTTTTAATTCAAGATGTTCAAAAGATAATAATATTAAAAGATATGGAATATGCTTATTATTCTGCTGATAATAAAATAAATGAAGAAGAATTGATGATGCTTAAAGACTTGGGAGGTGTAGAATTTACTAGTTTGTATTTTGAGAAAGGTAAAATTTTTGGATTTATATTGAATGAGGCTAAAACTCTGCTATTAATTGTATTTAGTGAAGGTGTTCAGGTTGGTCCTGTGAAACTAAAAATTAAAGCCATTAAATTGGGAGGTTAAAGATGAATGAAAAGAACAAAAAAAGTACTCCAGAGATAGTGAAGATATTGTGGTATAGACATAAAGTTGATAAATGGCCTATCAAAAAAATAGCGGAAGTATATAATATATCCAAAAGTACTATATATCGTTGGTTTAAATCTTTGAAAGAAGAAGAAATTAATGAGGATTATATAAAATTTGATGTGGATAGAATGAATTCTGAATTTTTTACTGATTATCTTTATTTTGGAGAGAATATTTTATCTCGCGAATACTTTAAGAGCAGTTTTGAAGTTCAGCCTAAGGATGAGGTGGTAAAAATAGACGAATTACCTGGTAGGTATGGTTTTAATTATTCTTTTGCTTTACCTATAGATCCTTATAGGATTTTTGTTTACTGGGAGATAAGTGAACAGTATGTTGATAATCCAGAGATTACTATAAAGGTTTTTGATGGGACTGATGATGAAATTTTGCTTCATATGATACTTACTTCTAAGTACCTTGTGAGCAATATGTATATTCCTGTTGGTATTCCTGATAGAGTATATTTTGCAGAGATTTATACTAAGGAAGGTAATAAGTTTTTGCTCAGGACTAATAAGGTAAGAACTCCGAGAAATTCACCATCTTCTATTGAAATAATGAGTATGTATGATTGGTATAACATTGACCAAACTATGTTCAGCATATCTTCTTTCATTATCAACAAGTTATAGGTGTATGAGGGTTTTTGTTTTAATTCTGGTTTTATTGTTTTATGTTTCTTTAGCAAGCACTGCTAAAGTTTTTCTTAATGGTATGTATAATCAATCTAATAGATATCCAGTTATAAGGGATATGGTGATAGATTATGAGTTTAGATCTCAAGAAAGTAGTAGTTCGAAGGCTGCTAGGGAAGAGGATGTTCCTCTTATAGGGCAGGGTAAGATATTTTATAAGGCGCCATATTTTGTTAGAATAGAGACAGAGTTTTTATTTCATCCTTCTTTACAGGGTTCTAAACTAATTACAATAAAGGATGGTAAAAATGTTGCTGTTTTTAAAGAAGATTTTATAAAGCCTTTGAAAGTTGACCCTGATAATAGATATCCTCTTATAACGAGTTTCCCGTTCTTGTATCTTCTGAAGTATGAAGAAATGGAAAAAGTTTTGTATCCTGTTCTTGTGGCCTATGAAGATATTGGCTCTGGAGAATTAAAAGGTAGAAAAGTTGCTGTTATAAGTGTAATAGATAAAACAAAAATGTATGAAAGGTATAGAGTTTATATAGATACTCAGAATTATTTTCCTGTTAAAACTGTGTTTTACCCATTTGAAAAAGATAAAAATGGTATAGAGGTAATATATAAAGGTTTTTCTTATGTTGCTGATGGAAGGGTTTGGGCTAAAAAAGTGATGATATATTACTTTAATCAAAAATCCAAATATTTGGCTTGGGTTCTGTATTTAAATAACATTTCTATAAATATTGGTTTGATTGATGATCTTTTTCAGACCGGTTTGGATGATTTAAAGGATTTACCTGATGTACCTAAATAATGGATATAATTTGGGCACCTTGGAGAGGTAATTATATAAAAATGGGTTTCTTTGAAAAAGAATGTATATTTTGTTATTTTGACAATCATAGGATAGAGGATATTGAACCGAATTTTGATAACCTTATATTGTACAGATCTACTAGGTCTTTTATAATAATGAATAAGTATCCTTACATTAATGGTCATTTGATGGTTGTTCCTTATAGACATATTGATGATTTATTATTATTGGATAATCACGAAAAAAGTGATATATTTGATATGATTCAATTTTCTGTTGAAATTTTAAAAGAGGTTTATAATCCACATGGTTTTAATATTGGGATAAATATAGGTAAAGTGGCAGGTGCTGGTGTGGATAAACACATACATTTTCATGTTGTTCCTAGGTTCAATGCTGATCATAATTTTATATCAACTATATCTAATTCTCGGTTAATTAATTTCTCATTAAGAGAGACTTACGATGATTTGTTGAATGTTATAAATAAAAAAGAAATGAGGGATTAGTATGAGCTATGAGGGTAGAATATGGTGTGGAACTGTGAACTCTCGATATTTAAATCAAAAAATAGAATTATTTGGTTGGGTGAATAGATTTAGAGATATGGGGGGGATATTATTTATAGATTTGAGAGATAGGACTGGTATCGTTCAACTTGTTGTTGATCAAAACAATATAAGTAATTTTCAAGAATTAAGAATTTCAAATGAGGATGTTTTGAAAATCGTAGGTATTGTAAGACAACGCCCTAAAGATAAGATTAACATTAAGATACCTACTGGAGAATACGAAGTTGAGGTACACGAAATTAGTGTATTATCAAAAAGTTTGACTTTACCTTTTCCTATAAATGAAGAAGATTACAAAGATGTTTCTGTCGATGAAACATTGCGGTTGAAATATAGGTTTATTGATTTGAGAAGGCCAAAAATGTTTAAGAATCTTTATTTCAGGCACAAGTTGATAAAGAAAATAAGGGATTTTTTAGATGAAAATGAGTTTTTAGAAGTTGAGACCCCAATTTTATCTAACCCTACTCCAGAGGGAGCCAGGGACTTCTTGGTTCCCTCTAGGATTCAAAAAGGTAAGTTCTATGCTTTACCTCAATCACCACAGCTTTATAAACAGATACTTATGGTTTCTGGAATAGATAGGTATTTTCAAATAGCTAAATGTTTGAGAGATGAGGATTTGCGTGCTGATAGACAACCTGAGTTTACTCAATTGGATTTGGAAATGTCTTTCATCAATTATAATGATGTATTCTGTCTTATAGAGAAGATGTTAAAAGAGGTATTGCTTACAACAATGGGATTGGAAATAAAAGTACCTTTTTTGAGAATGGAATATAAAGAAGCTATTGATCAATACATTTCTGATAAACCGGATTTGAGATTTCCTTATCCAATAAGGAAACTTGATATCGAAAAAGTTCAGATAAATGTGGAAAGTGTTACAAATGATGTTTACTTTTTAATTATACCCCAGACAATTAATAGAAAGGAAATAGATAATCTTTACAATAGCGGATATAAATTTTTGTATCTTGTTAGAGAGGGTGAAAACTATAAAGGTACTCTACTGAAATATATTCAACTTGAGCAATTCAATGGATTTGTGAATAATCTGGAAGATCCAGAATTAAAAAATAAGGAATTGTATACGGTATTTGTTATCTTTAATCAACCGAAAGTGAAATTGAATGAAATAAAGCAGGTGCTTATAGACAGGAAAATATTGCTTCCTACCTGCAGTTTCTATTTCTTATGGGTCAATAATTTTCCATTGTTTAAGTTAGAGGAAGACGGTAGAATTTCCCCAGAACATCATCCTTTTACTAATGTTCATCCTGAAGATAAGGATCTTTTAATAGAGTTATATAATAATATTGATAAGTTTGACAGTACTATGAAAAGTAGGTTTACATCTATAAGATCTTTGG
Source organism: bacterium (assembly GCA_026418475.1). Lineage (GTDB taxonomy): Bacteria > DRYD01 > DRYD01 > DRYD01 > DRYD01 > DRYD01. The sequence continues at coordinate 5,296 of JAOABG010000041.1, forward strand.
CTTACGATTTGGTTTTAAATGGTGTTGAGGTAGGAAGTGGTAGTATAAGAATAACCGATCCGGAGCTTCAAAAGATGATTTTTTCTATTATTGGTTTAACTGAAGAGGAAGCTAATTCAAGATTTGGGTTTTTATTGAATTCTTTTAAGTATGGTGTGCCACCTCATGGTGGAATAGCATTGGGGTTGGATAGAATTATTTCTATCCTTTTGATGACTAATAGTATAAGAGATGTTATTGCTTTTCCTAAGACACAAAGTGGCAGCTGTTTGTTGACTAATTCTCCATCTGGGGTTGGTGAGGAACAGTTGAAAGAACTTGGAATAGAATTATTACCGCTTGCCTAGTTAGCGGTATATAAAAAACTGGGCTTAAAAAAAGGAGATACATGATTAAATACTTTGAGTACAAAGTTATCTTAAACACAGACTTTATTAATAAAACAGAGTTACTTAGTATAATATCCAAAGTTGCTAATCCTATTATAAATTCTATAAAAAATGATATTTATAAACTTTTTTTTTCGCAGTCAGAAGAAAAGAAACTGCTTTTTAATGAGAGTTTTGAAATATTTGTGAAAGATAAAGTATTATGTATAATAGATTTTGAAAAGAATAGTTTTATAAAGCTTGGGTTTATCACTTATACTAATGATTATGAAAAGATATTAGAGATGTTTAAAAGAGTTCTGGAGAAATACTTGCAAACTAAAAATATATCTTTTGATATTTCTGAACAGAAAACTCATTTCAATTTGTTTTATCCTATAGATAATTCTATCCTTTTAAATTCTGATTTGAATGCTTTCAGTAACTTGACTAATGAAAGGTACAATATTTTGAAAAATATCAGCGGATTGGGAACAAAGATATATAAAAGAGAAATATCAAAATTTTTAGAGATAAAGCCTGAATTGATAGAGGAATTGGTGAGATTAGATTTTTTACAGCGGGAGTTTGTTTTTATTTGTAAAGAAAGTGGTAGGCAGATAATTCAGCTTGCCAATTTAGATATATTACATACCAATCCTGATGCTGTTAAATGTTTTTACTGTGGTAAAAATTTGAAAGATGAAACAATGGAAGAGGTTATTTCTCTCTCCAATTTGGCCAACGAAACTGTTAGGGATAACATGTGGGTTGCTGCTGTCATCTACAAAGCTCTTACGGATAATGGTATAACCGAACTGGTAGCTGATTCCGTAGAGATTGGTAAAGTAATAATTTCTACTCATTTGTCTGAACCTACTGTATTATTTATTCTAAAAGAAGATTTCAAAATACATAACGTATTTTTACTTGATATATATCTCTCAAATTATAAAACGAAGTATGTTATTATGGTGACTTTGTCTCCTAATGCAAGTATAATAAAGGATTATATAGTTCAGAAAGGTATAAGAGTTGTTCTAATAGATAGTTATGAAAATATAAATTCTAATATTATAAATGCTATTCAGGAAATATCGAGAATGTTTGTAAGAGATAAATTGGAGGAGTACAATAATTATTTTTCTTTCAAGATTTCGGATTTAATATCTACGGAGTATCCTGTTATTCAAAAAGTTGAGACTCCAACTATATGATAAAAATGTTAAAAATATGTAAAAAATGTGACAATATTTAGGAAAATGTGGAATTTTTGAATAAAAAATTAAAGAGAGAGTATTTTTAGGAGGTTTGTTTTATGACTGTTAGACCGGGGACGACCAGACCTACAAGACCTACTACAGGTACAAGAATTACCCAGGCTTCCTCACCTAATCCTACATCTAATATACTTGATTCTATAAATAAGCTTGATAATAAACAAAAAATGTTGATCGTTGTGGTTCTGATTGTTATTTTTGCTGTGGGGCTGGGAATCTTTTTCTACACCAAAAGTAACGAATACGTTCCTTTAGTTCCCGGTGCTAAGCTGGATTCTAATCAGCTATCAAAAGTTAAACAGTATCTTGAACAAAGAGGAGTAAAAGAATACAGAATAGATGATGCTATAGGACAAGTTTATATACACCCTAGATACCACAATACTGTTTATGTTGATGTAATAAGTGAAGGTTTTGTAAAGCCTGACATAAAACCTAAACTGGAAAATATCCCACCTGGAACAACTAAAGAGTCTTGGATGAGCTACCAAAAAAGTTTACTTGAATACGCTCTTTCCAATATGATAAAAAGGAATTATCAGGGAAAAGTTAATGAAGTTAATACATTTATAACCTATCCTGAGAATAATCCTTTTAGTACTCAACAGGAACCAACTAAAGCTACTGTTAGCATAAACACCTTTTCAGGTCAGTCTTTGAATAATGATGAAGCCAAAGGGGTTATTAGTGCTGTTGCAGGTGCTGTTAAAGGATTGGAACCACAAAATATATCACTTATAATAAATGGTAGGTTGGTCAGACCATACGAAGAAGAACCTGCAGAGAGTGCCTTTATGATAAAAAATAAAATAGAGGAACAATATGCTAATAAAGTTAGAAATGCTCTTGACCAGATATTAGGTCCAAACAATTATACTTTTACAATAGACGTGCAACTAAGATGGGATAAAATTGAAAAGTATGCAGAAACCTATGGTAATATGGCGGATCCAAATTCTAAAGTTGTTTCAAGACAGACGACTGAAAAATCCAAACAGTATGAAGGTGGGGCTTTGGACAGAAATAAAGAGTCTGCTGAGGAAAGACAAAGACAAGCAATCGAAAATAGAAAAGTTGATATGGTGGTTACCAAAATTCAACAGAACCCTGGCGAAAGTGTTGAAAGGATATCTGTTGCGGTTAATATTTCCAATGCCAGTACAAGTACGGTCTCACAAATACAAGCTTATGTTAAGAATGCCGTTGGATTGAGAGAAGAAAGAGGTGACTCAATAGTAGTTACTAATATCCCACATGCTTATATAGCCACTTCTGTTAATAATAGTACCCCAGTTCCTGTTTCCATGCCTACTGCTCCTGTGAAACAGGGTTTACCAGTTGGGTTGATGGTTTTATCATTAACAGCTGCAGTAGGTATAGCTGCCGTCGGATTTTTAGTCTTATTCTTAATCAAACAAAATAAGGCTAATTTTGATAGAACTTCTATATCTTTTGATACAAATGTTGGAAATAATATGATGTCCCAGGAATCCACAAGTGTTGTTGATTTGACCACAGATAAAATGGGAAATAGAACTGAAATACAACAAGAAAGTAAAGAGATGAAAACTGTTGTTAATGAAATAGAAAGCATAGCTAAAACTAACCCTAACGAAGTTGCTAACTTATTGAAACAAACTTGGTTCAATGAGAACAAATAAGTTATTCAAATAGGTCTTCTATAACTTTTTCAGCCTCTTTTTTGATTTTCGTGGAAAAAGAGTCGCTATCTATTATTAGCATACAGAGTTTACCTGTGATGTCTGGTGGTAGTGTGTTTCTTATATACCTAATATAAGATAGCAGTATTTCCTCCGTTTTTTCATCCCATTCTATTAATTCGTTCTTAGCAATGTAGTTATGAAAACTCAATTTGTTTTGTAAAATGTTAAACGCATTCATTATTGTTGTTAACTTGTCAAATGATTCATTAATAAAGAATACTGATATTAAATTTTTTATGGTTATATTGGCATTGGTTTCATCAATTTCTTGGTATATTTTAATGATTTCTATTACTTTATCTGTGTAGTTTTCTAAATATCTGTCGTCGAATATATATTTTTCGATCAGTTCGTAGAATTTTTCCTTATCTTCTTCGAATAAGTTTTTCAAAAGATTTTTGATAAAATTTGGTTCTACTTGTTGGCTTTCTAAAAAGTATCTTTCTATATTTTCTTCCAATTTCTTAATGTCAATTTCATTAATAAAATCATTTTGATTATTGGTTATTTCTTCGTTTTTTAAAATTTCTTCCAAATCTTGTTTGATATCTTCTATAACTTCTTCTATATAGTTTTCGTTGGTACTATTTTTTTCGGTTTTGTTAATTATTTCTATTTCCTCTATTTGTGGTTTTTGAGTTACACTTTGTATATCTTGAATTTTTTGCTCTACAGTTGTTTCCTCTGAATTTGTTGTAGATGGTTTATCCTCTTTACCAGATTTTGATACATTTATTTCTATTATTGCGTCTTCTAATGATAGATATTCAATTTCTATTTCGGATAGATCTGGAATTAAATCTATTGTTTCTAAGCCAATTACTTTTAAATATCTGTTTATTATAGCCATGTATAGCCCTTTATATTTTTTCAATATTTCTTCTTTTACTGAATTTATTAAATTATTCTCCCTTGTTAATGTTATATATAACAGTTTGTGAAAAATATTTTTGAGTTCCATGGGAATATAATTCATTGTGGGAACTTGATTTTTTAAGGAGTAAATGAAATGGTTAAAAATAACGCTTGTAAAATATGAAAATTTGCTTGAAATCATATCATTGACTTTTTTATATATTTTATTATCTTGATAATATTGCGATAAAAGGATAATTAAGAAATAGTTGTCTTCATTTTGGAAAAGCAATTTTTCTAATACTTCTTCCACTTTGTATCCTAATGTATAGAGTGTGTTTAAGTAAATCAGTTTTTCTATAGATTCGGAATTAAGTGCTTTTTCTATCAGAATTTGGGATACTTTTTCTTTGTAGGTTGGATTATCTTTTAGGATAAGTGTAACATTGAAAAGATCTTCTTGATTAGTGGAATTTAAGATATCGCTTTCCATATCGAACATTTGCATGGAAGATTTTATTATCAAATATCTTTGATTGGATTTTAAAGAATTATTGTTTAGTAAGTTTTGTAATATCCATTTTTTAAATTCTTCTTCTTTTCTTAACTCTTTTATTTTTCTTATTACTGTTAATACTTTTAGTTCTTCTGTTGGTTCATTTAGGATTATATTTATTAGTTCATTATATGCTGAGGTTTCGTCAAAGTGTGTTCCTATCAAGAATCCGAGTGATTCCAACCTATATCTCAGTTCTATTTCTGTATTTTTGAAAATGTTCAAGAATGTTTCTATTGCTTTTTGTTTTTCTTCGTTATTATCTGATGAGAATAATATTTTTGCTTTTGCTATTTCCAATTTCGGATTGAATGGCTTTTCCATGTATGTTTACCTCCATAATTGATTAAATTCTATATAATTCTGATAGAACATTCTGATATCTGGGATTTTGTATTTTAACATTGCTATTCGTTCTATTCCCATTCCAAAGGCAAAACCACTGAATTTTTCTGGGTCTATATCAACATTTTTTAAAACTATTGGATTAATCATTCCGCAACCTAATATCTCTATCCAACCACTACCTTTGCATACACTGCAATCGTCTTTTTGTCCTGAGCAGTGGAAACAGCTTATTGACATTTCTGCACTCGGTTCGGTGAAAGGAAAATAACTTGGAACAAAATTTACTTTCGTATTCGGACCAAAATACTTATGAACAAATTTGTATAGTGTTCTCACTAAATCTAAGAAGTTTATCTTTTCATCTATTGAAAACCCTTCCAGTTGGTGAAACTGGAAAGAATGGGTTGCATCCATGTTATCTCTTCTGTAACATTTTCCCACAGATATTGCTTTTATTGGTGGCCTTCGTGTTTTTAATATTCTTATTTGCATGTTGGATGTATGTGTTCTTAGAATCCCTCCTCTGAAGTAGAATGTGTCCCACATATCCCTCGCAGGATGGTCTGCTGGTATATTTAAAGCTTCAAAATTGTGGTACTCATCTTCTATTTCTATCCCATCAATTATTTCGAATCCCAGTTCTGCAAAGACGTTCATTAAATTTTTTTGGACTATTGTTAGAATGTGTAGTTTTCCAGGAGTATCGGATGAAAATTTTATTGAAAGATCCAAGTTATACCTGTATTTTAATTCTCTTTCTTTTTTTTCTATTTTTTGTGTTATGTTTTTAATATCATTTTCTATACTTTCTTTGAATCTGTTTATTTCTTGTCCGAATTCTTTTTTATTTGATGGATCAGTTTTTGATAATTCTCTGAGCAACTGTGAAACTATTCCTTTGAGGAATTCGGACTTAATCAATTCTACTTTCTTTTTTACGCTATTTATTTTTTCTTTCAGTTCTTGGTTTGGATTTCGTTCTAGTTCTTCTATTTCTTTTCTTAATTCAGAAATAAAATTGTTATATTTATTTAAAATATCATCTTTTATTATACCCATGAGTAAAAATTTTTACTTAAATTCTATGGTTTCCTGCTTAATTGGACCTATTTCTTCTATTGAAAGTTTAACTTTTGAATTTGCTACGTTCTTATTGGATTGTATATCATATTTAGCAAAATATATGAAACCGCTTATTGTTCCTCCTGGAGGAACTGTTGTATCAAGTGAAGCATCATATTTTATGGCTTTATATCTTCTTCCATCATCTCCTATTAAATATACTTTATATGCCAGAGGAGAAACTGCTAAAGGTTGGTTGTAAGTATTGAAAATTGTTATTTCAAATATGAAAAAATCATTTATGTTTGTTGCTGAAACCAAATTGTTGTAATAGTTTTCTAAATAGGATTTGTCATAGATAGTTTCTTTATATGCATGTAATATTGTTCTTGCTTTTGCCAATTTTTCATCAAGATAAACTACTTGAATGAATGAGTCTGGTACACTGTTGTTTGCCATTTGGGGACCTTTTATATTTTGATAGGTGTTCCATAAATTACTTAGCAGGTTGAATAAAAAGAAGGTTGAAGCTGCTGAGGTCACGCCAGAAATGCCAGAAATTTCTGACATTAACCTGTAGTTTTCATATTGGCTGTAGAGCATAAATACCTGAGTTGGATCTACAACAATTTTTGTTGGTGTGTTAGAATTAGGTCCAAATTTTATTATTTTTGTATTATTTGATAAAACCTGGCTGTAATATTTTAACCCATCATTTATTTTTTCATATGGTAAATCTGTTCCTGTTTTTTGCTCTTTGTATTCTTTGGTATTTCCGATTTGGATTTCTGCTTTATCAGTTGTATAAACGAAATATAGATTATCTCCTTGGCTGATTTGACCTTCTACAACTGATAGTAGAACATTTTTATTTTCGTCTATTTGTTCTATTTTTACCTTTCCCACCTTTTGGTTTGATCTGTATACGTCCAATATGTCTCCTTTTTTAAGCAGTGTATACACTTTCCCATAGAAGTAATTTTCTACCTGTTTATAGACTACTCCCACTAAATTGTATTCTTGGCATATTACTTGGTTTAAAGTAATTTGATTTAAAGTAAAAAAGAAAAGTATTAGTATCGATATTATTAACTTTTTCATTCTTTTACCTCCCGTAAAAATTTCTTATTGATATTTTAAAAACGAAGTTTTTTAAAAAAGTAAAAAAAACTTTAAAAAAAAGTTAAATATGTTTGTAAACAAGTTTATAGAAGGAAAAAGTTATTTTTTGTTATAATTGAAACTAATAGGGGTAAAGTGGGAAAAAGGATGAAACTAAGGAAAATCCTTGATTATCCACTTAACCCTCTGAAAAAATAAAAGGAGGTAAAAATATATGTGGAGGATGTTATTATTAGGGGTCTTACTGACAATGATGTCAGTTGGATTAGTAAAGGCTGCACCGTTTCCAGATGTTCCAGGTACCCACTGGGCAAGTTCAGCAGTACAGCAGTTGAAAGCAAAGGGGATACTAGAAGGATATCCAGATG